>JALOKO010000373.1 GCA_025456495.1 Bryobacterales bacterium
GGGCATTCCGGCGGCGGAGTTGAACAGCCGCCCGTTCCGCACGATGCGCGTGGTGATTCGCCGGGATGGTGAACCCATGGACCCGGAACTATGCCTGGAGTTGCAAGAGGGCGCCTGCCGCGACCTGACGCAGGTGTTTGTGGGGGCTTGTCGGCACATGGGGATCGCTGCGCGCTTTGTGTCCGGCTACCAGATGACTGACCCAAATGGTGATGAACGCCACATGCACGCCTGGGCCGAGGTGTTTCTGCCCGGCGGGGGATGGCGTGGCTATGATCCCACGCATGGCATTGCCGTGGATGAGCACTTCGTTCCTGTCGCCGCCAGCCCGAACCCCCTGTTGGCGACGCCTGTGGATGGCAGTTACCGTCCGTGTTCCGTGGCTGCCTCCATGCAGGTTCTGCTGGATGTGCGCAGCTCCTGCGCCTACCCCGTGGCAGCGCCGGCGCTTACCCGCTAGCGATGTCATCATCCTCAAGAATGGGGGATTCGGTTGAGGCCAAGGGGATGGATGACCGCACGATAAGAGCCTTGGAAGCGGTGCGGCGCGGCGAGAGTTGGCGTGCCCGCGTTCGTCGGTGGCTGATGCCCCCGGCTCCCTTGGTGATGAATCCCGACGAGTGGCGCGTGGATGCGCCCCTTGGACGGTGGAACCTCTACATTGGCGGCGCGGCGGCGCGACCCGATGGATACCTGAATCTGGACCTGTTCCCATTGCCCGGGGTTGACTTGGCGGCCGACGCCGGACTGCTTCCCTTCAACCGTCCTTTGTTTCAGCGGATCGAGTGCGATGCGGTGCTGGAGCACGTGCCTCATCCGGATGCTATGGTGCAGGAATTGGCCCGTGTGTTGCTGCCCGGAGGCTATCTGCACCTGGTGGCGCCCTTCGCCCATCCCTTCCACGAGTATCCGCGGGACTACCGGCGCTTCACCTTGGACGGTCTCCGGTTGATGGGCCAATCCGCGGGCTTGACCCCCGTGAAGGAAGGTTGGCGCAGCGGGCCTACCGCGACGATGTTGGTGTTCGTGCTGGAGTACGCCAAGCTCTGGTGCCCGGCATGGTTGCGTCCGGTCGTTCATGGCGGATTGGGCTGGATCCTATTCCCGTTGCGCTACCTGGATTGCTTGCTTTGGCGGCGGGTGCGGGCGAGGCAGTTGGGAAATCACGCCTACCTGTGGCTGAGGAAACCCTTGCAGCCACATCGGTAGCGTGGCTGGTGGCGGTTGCGTCCGACAGGTCCGATTCTGCAGGCGCTGGTAGGGACAAGTCAGAGGCGCTGGAGGTGCTGGGGACACATGGTTCTTGGGGAACTGGGTGCGCGCTGAACCCGTTGCGGTGTGGGCTTGCGGATGAATAAGAGTGAATGATATAATGATCTTGTTAGTATTAATGTAACAGATGGAGGTTTCCATGAAGCAAGTCTTCGTTTTGTTCGCGGCTGTGTTTGCAGCCTTCTTTTGCTCTCCGGCACTTGCGCAGACAGACGTGCTGGTGGCTCCGGTGGAGTTGTCCTCAGGATTCGCCGCGGTGCCGGGACGCGTCGTGCTAGCGGGTTCTCAGGTGTTGTTTTGGAGTGACTCCGCCCAATACCCATCGTTTTACGTGCCCAAGGCTTCCGTACGGCGGGCGGCGATCAGTGCAGGCGTGCTGACCGTCGAGTTGACGGAACCAATCGCGGTTCAGGACGGCACACGTAGCCGTTTCGAGATGCGGCTGACGAGTGACGCAGATGCCGCGGCCATGGAGAACTGGTTCAACCGTCCTGCCAACACGGTTGCGGGGTTACGGACAGCCGCAATGCCCGGAAGCGGCCCAGCGGCAACGGATAGCAAGTATTCCTATCTTGTGGAGCACCGGAAGCGTTTTGGACGCAATAGCAGCGGCAAGATCCTGTTCCGACCGGACGCCGTGGTGTGGGAATCGTTGGACGATGCCACTGATAGCCGTACCTTTCCCTACAAGACCATCCAGCGGTTCGACCGGAAGAACCCCTACGAATTGGTTGTGGACACGTTTAACGAAGGAAAGTACACGTTCCGCTTCACCGGCAGTCCCTTGGGTGATGCGGATTTCAAGGCAATCACGGACATGTTGACAGCAGGCAGGGCTGACGCCAGGCAATAGGCTTTGGCGCGAGTCCCCGGGGAAGTTTGTAACTGGGTTGTTTGTAATTGGGGATGTTTGTAATTGGGGGCGACCGTCGCCAGCACCACCGTCACAACGAATGACCAAAAGAATGGGGAAGCAATGCGTCGCAGGCATTGCTTCCCCGTTTCGTTTACAGAGGAGGCTGGGCGCGGCTGGGTTAGATGTCCAGGTTTTTCACGTCCAGAGCGTTTTCTTCAATGAATTTGCGGCGGCTTTCCACGTTCTCGCCCATCAGGGTAGAGAAGATCTCTTCACACTCAATGAGATCCTCCAGCCGTACCTGCAGTAGGGTGCGCTGGTCCGCATTCATGGTGGTTTCCCAAAGTTGCTCTGCGTTCATTTCGCCCAGACCCTTATAGCGCTGGACGGTGGCCTCGCGCATGCCCTCTTTTTTCACTGCTTCCAGCAGGCTACGCCAGTCGCCGGCTTGCTCAGCGTGCTCCCCGCGCGTGACCTGGAAGGGGGCGTGGTTGGCCTCATAGATGTCGCGCGCCAGCACGCGAAAGCGCCGGTATTCGGGAGTGGTCAATAGATCGAGGTCGATATGCCGGGCAGCATTGGTTGCGTCATAGTAGGTGAGGCGATGGGTGGAGTGCTCCTCATCGAAGGCGGTGTCACAGCGCAACCCGAGAGATTCCAGCTTGATGCGCAGCCGTTGGAGACCCTCTGGCAGTTGTTCGCTGGAACCATTCAGATCCTCTTTGCGGTCCAGAGGAAGGCTGCTGTCCAGCAACAGCTCCACAACCCGCGCGTCACGAAGGCGGCGTTCCAGCTTCGGCGCCAAAGCCAGAAGCTCATCCAGGTTGAAGACGAATTGCCGCAGCACTCCCGCTTCCAAGGTGCGGCGATCGCCATTGCCATCGCCTGCCTCCACCGTTAGATTCTCCGTGGCGCGTCGCAGAATTTCCCGGGAGAACTCCTTCTCGTCCTTGATGTAGATCTCGCTTTTGCCCTTCTTGATTTTGAACAGAGGGGGTTGGGCGACATAGACGTGTCCGCGGGTGATGAGCTCCTGCATGTGCCGGAAAAAGAAGGTCAGCAGCAGGGTGCGGATGTGGGAACCGTCCACATCCGCGTCGGTCATGATGATGATCTTGTGATAGCGGAGCTTGGCCGGGTTGAAGTCGTCCTTGCCGATGCCGGCGCCGATGGCGGTAATCATGGCGCGGATTTCTTCGTGGCCCAGCATTTTGTCGTAGCGCGCCTTCTCCACGTTCAGGATTTTGCCCTTTAGGGGAAGGATGGCCTGGTTTTTGCGGTCGCGACCGCTCTTGGCCGTGCCGCCGGCGGATTCGCCCTCAACCAGGAACAGTTCGCATAGCTCCGGGTTCTTTTCCTGACAGTCAGCCAGCTTGCCAGGCAGTCCACCGGAATCCAGCGCGCCTTTGCGCCGGGTGAGGTCGCGCGCTTTCCGGGCGGCTTCGCGGGCACGGGCAGCGTCAATTGCCTTGGAGACGATGCGTTTGGCCACCGCGGGGTTCTTGTCGAAGTAAGCGGTGAGGTTATCGTTTACGAACTGCGTCACAACGCCAGCGATATCGCTGTTTAGCTTGCCCTTGGTTTGACCCTCGAATTGGGGCTGTGGAATCTTCACGCTCACCACGGCGGTAAGCCCCTCGCGCACGTCATCGCCAGTGAGGTTTTCCTTCATGTCCTTGAACAGATTGTTCTGTTGGCCATAGGCATTGATGGTGCGCGTGAGGGCAGAGCGGAAGCCGCTGAGGTGCGTACCGCCGTCGACGGTGTTGATGTTGTTGGCGAAGCTGAAGATGGTATCGGCGTAGGAATCGTTGTACTGGAAAGCGATTTCCATGGTCAACGTGCCATTGGGGGTGTCCTTGACACCTTCCAGATAAATGGGTTGCGGGTGCAGCGTGGATTTGCCGGTATTCAGGTGTTGGATGAACTCGGCGATGCCTCCCTCATAGAAGAACTCCGCCTTCTTGGGCGGATCTGGCCGTTCATCGGTGAGGTGGATACGCAGGCCCTTGTTCAGGAAGGCCATCTCGCGGAGGCGTTTGGCGAGGATGTCGTAGTTGAAATCCGTCGCTGTCATGATGGTGCCGTCCGGACGGAAGGTCACCTTTGTACCGGTCTTGCGGCCGGCCTTGCCCGCCACCCGCAAGGGGTAAAGTGGCAAGCCCTTGGAGTATTCCTGTTCGTAGGTGCTGCCGTTCCGCCAGATTTCCAGGGTGAGGTTTTCCGACAGTGCGTTGACACAACTGACGCCAACACCGTGGAGGCCGCCTGAGACCTTGTAGGTATTGGTATCGAACTTGCCTCCGGCGTGGAGCTTGGTCATGACGATCTCAGCTGCCGAGATGCCAAACTCCTCCTTGATATCGACGGGAATGCCACGGCCGTTGTCGATGACGGTGATGGAGTTATCGATGTGAATCAGGACATGGATCTCCGAGGCAAAGCCCGCAAGGGCCTCGTCGACGG
>JALOKO010000024.1 GCA_025456495.1 Bryobacterales bacterium
CGCTCGCCTGTATGAAGCCAAGCCCCTTCATAGGGCTCTTCACGTGACGCTTACTGAGCACCTGGTTACTCGGTGACGAGGTTGCGGTCGGTCACGGTCTTTTCCTCGGCGGCGGCTTCGAGGGCGGCTCGGCGTTGAGCTGCCACGGCATGTGGCGTGAGGTCGTGCACCGTTTTGGTGGTGGCGCTTGGAAGCCGCTCAAAAAGCTCCGTCAGATACGCCTCGGCGTTGAGACCTGCGCGGTGGCAGTTGCCAATAAGCGTGTAGAACGTGGCGGCTCGTTCGCCACTCTTCGCATCGCCCATGAAGAGCTGAGGTGCGCTAACATCTTGGACCAGGAAATAAGGGACAAGCACCATGAGAACCGTGATCCGCAAACGATACAGCAGTGATTTCAGAGACCAGGCCGTAGGCTTGGTCAACCTCGGCAGGCCAGTGCCCGAAGTGGCCCAGGAATTGGGGATTGGCACCAGCGTGCTCTACCGCTGGACCCAACCTCAGCGACAGCAGCAGACTCAGCAAGTCCAAATCGGGCAGGTGCACGGCGGCAATCATCACCAGATCGCCACGTGGCAACAGGCGCCCCAGGCCGGTGCGGGCCAAGGTGAAGGCGGCCAGCGAATTGGTGAGCGGGTCCATGGAAGTCGGTTCTGGACAAGCCGTGTGATCAGGCCGCCTTGGCGGCAAGTTGGCCTTTGTAGGAAGGCGGAGTGAGCAAGGTGAGCGCGTCTGGACAGATGCTGATGCGCACCGGCAAGTAGCCAGCATGTTCGCCATCCACCTGAAGATGCACCGGCTCTGAACCAGCGGGCAGCAACTCAATGGAACGGGCACGCAAGGTGGTGATGCCCTGTGCAGACTGTACTCGCCCAGCTACCACATTGGCCAAATGCGCCAGATAAGTTGCGGTGAGGGTGGCCTCAAACAGCACCACTTCCAGGTCGTCATCGGTGAGGCGGATCGTGGGCGCGATTTCCAGGTCGCCACCGTAGTTGCGTACGCGGCTGGCAAGACAAAAGGACCCCTGCATCTGGCGACCATCCACGCGCACGTGCAGTTGCTCCAGCTTTCTACCCAACTGCGATAGACCAGCCACCCAATAGGCAAGCTTGCCCACCCTGCGCTTCAGGCCGGGGTCAACCTGATGAACCATGCGCGCGTCCAGTCCTGCCCCGGCCATCATCAGAAAGCAGCGGCTTAACCCGTTGGGGAATTCCAGCCGACCAACCGGAATCCGGCACGGACGGGACGCGGGAACAGCACTCAACGCGCGGTGCCAGCGGCCAATCCCAAGCTCATTGGCAAGGACGTTGGCCGTGCCTGCGGGCAGAACCCCCAACTCCACGTCCAGACCGACGATGCCGTTGAGGACCTCGTTCAGGGTGCCATCGCCCCCAGCCACCAACACGCGCGAAACGCCTTCGTTCTGCACCAAGTGGCGAGCGATGGCTCCAGCCGTGTTGGGGCCAGAGGTGGGCTGTAGGCTGGCGACGATGCCCTGCGCGGCCAAGCGCTGAATGGCATCGTCCAGCATGCGGCTTCCCCCACGGCGAAGCCCGCCCGCTTCCGGGTTGAAGATCACGCGCGTTGGACAGCCTGCTGGCATTTGCATGAACCCGCTAAACTTCTGACGTGGGAAGCTCCCACGGTAAATCCCTATAATAAACGCGAATGGTTCCCCAAGCTGCCCAGGAAGAAGCAACCCGGCTCCGCGAGGAGTTGCGCGAGCACGAATATCGCTACTACGTCCTCGACCAACCCACCATCAGCGACGCCCAATACGACGGGATGATGCGCCAATTGCAGGCGCTGGAGGACGCACACCCCGCGCTGCGCACCGCGGATTCGCCCACCCAGCGCGTGGGCGGACAGCCCCGCTCGGGCATGCAGACGGCGCCGCACAGTTCCGCCATGCTTAGCCTGGACAATGCCCTGAACGAGGCGGAACTGCGCTCCTTCCACTCCCGGGTGAACGAACTCCTGGGCGCGGCCCCTTTTCAGTATGTCGCGGAATTGAAGCTGGATGGACTATCCCTTGCCCTGCGCTACCGGGACGGGAAACTAGACGTCGCCATCACGCGCGGCAATGGACAGCAGGGCGAGGTGGTTACCGAAAATGCTCGCACCATTGGCAGCATCCCTTTGCGAGCGCACCTGCCGTCGCCGGGCGGCGCACTTCCCCCGGACTTTGAAGTTCGTGGCGAGGTGGTGATGCCGCGCCCGGCCTTTGAGCGGTTGAACGAACAGCGCGATGCAGAAGGACTCCCGTTGTTCGCCAACCCCAGGAATGCCGCCGCCGGCGCCCTCCGCGTCCTGGACCCTGCCATCACCGCGTCGCGACGTCTGGACTTCTACGCCTACTTCCTGCTGGTGGATGGCGCGCCCGCCTTCGACAGCCAGTGGCAATGCCTGGAAGCGCTCGCGACCCTCGGCTTCAAGGTGAACCCACAGCGGCGGCGCTGCGCAGGCCTGCCGGAGTTGCTCTCCGCCATCCAGGAATGGGAGGCGCTGCGGCCCACGTTACCCTACGAGATCGATGGCGTGGTGGCCAAGGTGGACTCCCGCGCGCAACAGGATGCCCTGGGCTGGACCGCTAAGGCGCCCCGCTGGGCCATCGCCTTCAAGTACGCCGCCAGCCAGGCCGAAACGCTGCTGGAGCGCATCACCGTCCAGGTGGGCCGTACCGGCGCCCTCACCCCCGTTGCCAATCTCAAGCCCGTGGTGGTGGGTGGCGTCACCGTCTCTCGCGCCACGCTGCACAACATGGATGAGATCGAACGCCTCGGCATCGCCGCCGGAGATACCGTGCTGGTGGAACGCAGCGGCGACGTCATCCCCAAGGTGGTCCGGGTGCTGGCCCTGGGCGACCCGCGCGAAGTCTTCACCATGCCCACCGCCTGCCCCGTCTGCCAGGGCCATGTCGTGCGCGAACCCGGCGAAGTGGCCTACCGCTGCGTCAACGCCAGTTGCCCGGCCAAGCTACGCGAGAGCCTGCTGCACTTCGCGTCCCGCTCCGTGATGGACATTGATGGACTGGGCGAAGCCATCGTCGATCAGTTGCTACACACAGCGCTGGTGCGCGATGTCAGTGACCTCTACAGCCTGCGGGTTGACCAGTTGGAGGCCCTGGAACGCATGGGCGCCAAGAGCGCGCAGAACCTGGTGGCGCAGATTGAGAAGTCAAAGCAACAACCCATGCCCCGCGTGATCAGCTCCCTGGGTATTCGCTTTGTGGGTGAACGAACGGCCCAGTTTCTCGCCGCTGCGTTCCCGTCCATGGACGCCTTGATGGCCGCATCGGAAGAGGACCTGCAGCGCGCTGAGGAGATCGGCCCCAAGGTGGCGCGCAGCATTCGGGACTACTTGGACGACCCCCACAACCGCGCGCTGGTTGACCGTCTACGCGCCGCCGGGCTGCAGTTCACCTTCGACGCGCCGCCGCCCAAGGCCATGCTGGAAGGTGTTGCAGGCAAGACCTTTGTGCTCACCGGCACCCTGCCCACAATGACCCGCGACGACGCCAAAGCGCGCATCGAAGAGGCCGGCGGCAAGGTGACCGGCTCAGTCAGCAAGAAGACTGACTATGTCGTGGCAGGCGACGAAGCAGGCTCAAAGCTCGACAAGGCCCGCACGCTGGGGGTACCCGTCCTGGACGAAGCAGGGCTGCTGGCGCTATTGGAAGGCGATGCTACCTAGGGCCGCACTGCCCCATTCCGAAGACCGGCGCCCTAGCGCGATGTGCCCGCAGGCGCACTGTAGTAGCCGCTGCGGCTGTACACAGTGGCATGCGGATACTTCGCGCGCCCCGTTTCGCTCAGCCTTACCTCAACGCTGCGAAAGGTGGGTGTTTCTCCGCTCTCCCCGCGAATCGAAAGCCGGTACGCTGACCGCCAGCGGCGGACCAGGGCCTCTGCATACTCCGTCGCCGTCCTGTTGAAGTGACTTTGGTCCAAAACGCCCGGCGCGCGCGGCGGGAGCTCATAATACATTTCCATCCAGCCTCCTGTGCGATCCGCAACCGGCTTCACGGATCCAAAAGGCGGCAGAATCTCAGTTCTCGGCGGAATCGTGCGGGTCTTCACCACCCTTGGCCCCATCAATGTGGCCGTTCCCATAGTCAAGCCGCTGTGATCGATCCCCAGTGGCAACACGACTGCCTCAAAGTGAACTCTGTAGCGCAGAAAGGCCTCAACGACAGTTCCGGACTTCGCCCGCGAATGTCCCTCCCGGTCATAGGTAATCGTGAGCACCGCGTTCCGCCTGTCCGTCGCCTCAGCATCCAACATCCGCGCAGCCTCCAGCAGCCCGTCATACAGGCCACTGGTTTCGGAGAACTTACGACGCTGGGAAAGCGTCCTCTGGATTGCTGAGCGGAAGAGGCCCTCACTGTCTGTCAGCGGCAACTCCCGTGTGGGCTTCCTTGAGAACGAAACCAACCCCACCCGATCTTCCGGCCCTAGCGCGTCAAACACCGCCCGGCTCAACCGGTCAATTCCCGCACTGGCATAGCCGCCACTGGTATCCACTGCAATCACGACATCCAACGAAAGCCGCCGGCTTGACACCGAAGCCAACGCGACCGGAGCCCCATTTTCAAGCACTTCAAAGTCCTCAGCCTCCAACCCCGGCACCGGACGATTGGTATCGCCATCCAGCACCTGAACATCCATCAGCACCACATTCGCGGCGGTCTCAAAGTGGGGGATGCGGGATTGGGCCACCGCCACACTGGCGAGCAGACATATAAGGATCTTTAGTCGTAGCATAAGTCATTCCGGCGGAAGGATAGGTGAACACTGCTGCGACGCGCCCGGGCTACATTCGGTTTCTGGGGTGCTGGCCGCCTTCCGCACCAAGGTCCCAATCCGAAGCGCCATAGAGACCCCGACTTTGGCGCCGCTTAGACTGCAAACTGCGGCTTCAGCTTGGCCCAGGTGTCGTGGAGTTCCTCAGGAATCACGCGGGTTTCGCCAATCGTGGTCATGAAGCTGGCGTCGCCCGGCCAGCGCGGCAGGATGTGCAAGTGCAAGTGCGCGGCAATTCCCGCGCCCGCACATTCCCCCAGGTTCAGGCCCATGTTCAGCCCGCCCGGCCGGTACACCACGCCAAGAGCGCGTTCCGCCCGCTGCGCCAGTTGCATCAGTTCCAGCAGGCAATCGGCGGGCAGATCGCTTAGGTTGGCCAGATGCTGATAAGGCACCACCATCAGATGCCCGGTGGAGTAGGGAAAGCGGTTCAGCACCACGTAGGCGTGGCGGCCCCGATACAGAACCAGATTGTCTTCATCCGCTGTGGCCTCCGGCACAATTGCATTAGAGGATGTGGCCTCCGGCACAATTGCATCCCCTGCTGTGGAGGCTGTCAACCCGCCAATGCGGCAAAAGACGCAGCCCGGGGCGCGATCCTGGCCAGTAACGTAGCGGTAACGCCATGGGCTCCAAAGGGTATCCACAATGGCTGCCTTGAATGCTTCAGGATGGACGTGGGTTAATCGTCGTTGTCGCTATCGTCGTCGACATCGAAGCCGTCCTGGGAGACGCCGCCGTTCACCAGATCCTTCAGTTCCTTGCTGGGCTTGAAGTAGGGGATGCGCTTGGCTGGAACGTCCACGCGGCTGCCCGTTTTGGGGTTGCGGCCCACGCGAGGTTGGCGCTGGCGGGTACGAAAGCTGCCGAAGCCGCGGATCTCAATCTTGTCGCCTTGGTGGAGAGAACGGACCACACTGTCGAAGATCGTTTCCACGATCACCTCAGAGTCCTTGCGCGTCATCTCCACGACGCGTGCTACTTCATCAATCAGATCCGCTTTGGTCATCAAGTGTCTCCCGCCGAATCAGGAACTTACCATCAATCTTCAGCGCTTTCTCCACCTTACCATGGCCGCTGGGCGATGGGCGCAGGGCGGGACTAGGCATCAGGGATTGGCGCGGACAACGGGGGGCGATCTGTTACGATCATCCTGAATCCCGATGACACGACGCACGATTCTTTCCCTCACCATCACCTTCCTTTGGATGCTGGCCACCGCGCCCTTGGCGACGCAAGCCCAGGAGGCCAACGGCGCAGTCAAGGCGACAGCAAAGCCCACAGCAAAGCCCTTGCTAGACGGGCTGAACTATCGCAGCATCGGCCCCATGCGCGGTGGCCGCGTGACCGCCGTGGCGGGCGTCCCCGACCAGCCCTTGGTGTATTATTTCGGGGCCACCGGGGGCGGAGTCTGGAAGACAGAGAACGGCGGCATGGACTGGGCGCCGACATCTGACGCGGACTTCAAGACCGGGTCTGTCGGGGCCATCGCCGTGGCGCCCAGCAACAGCAACGTCCTGTATGTGGGCATGGGCGAGGCTCCCATTCGGGGGAACGTCTCGCATGGCGATGGCGTGTACAAGTCCACCGACGCGGGCAAGAGCTGGAAGCAGGTAGGCTTGGCCGAGACCCGGCAGATTTCGCGGATCCGCATCCACCCCACCAACCCGGACGTCGCCTGGGTGGCGGCGTTAGGCCACGTATGGGGGCCGAACGAAGAACGCGGCATCTACAAGACCACCGACGGCGGCGCCACCTGGCGGCAGGTAAAGACGCAGGGGCCCACCGCGGGGGCGATTGACCTGGCCATCGACGCCGTCAACCCCGATGTGCTGTACGCCACCTTCTGGCAGGCGTACCGCACGCCTTGGTCACTGGAGAGCGGGGGCGCCCTCAGCAGCCTCTGGAAGTCCACCGACGGTGGCGAAACCTGGAAGGATTTAAGCGCCAGCGAAGGACTGCCCAAGGGTCCCTGGGGCAAGCTAGGCGTGACCGTGTCCCCAGTCAATCCCAATCGCGTATACGCTCTTGTTGAGGCGCAAGCGGGTGGACTGTACCGTTCCGACAACGCCGGGCGCACCTGGAGCCTGGTGAATGACGACCTGGAGCTGCGCTTGCGGCCCTGGTACTACATGCGGCTTTACGCGGATCCTCGCGACGAGCACACGGTGTACATCACCAACGTCTCGTTCTGGAGATCCGACGATGCAGGGGTAACCTTCAACACCATCAGCGTGCCGCACGGCGACAATCACGACCTCTGGATTGCGCCCAACGACAACCAGCGCATGTTGCAGGCCAACGATGGCGGGGCCAACGTCAGCGTCAATGGCGGCAAGACCTGGACCGCGCAGACCCAGGCTACGGCGCAGTTTTATCGCGTCCACGTCGATAACGATTTTCCTTACAACGTCTACGGCGCGCAGCAGGACAACACCACCGTCCGCATCGCCAGCCGCAATACCCACGGGCCGGGAATCACAGAGCGCGAATGGTGGCCCGTCGGCGGCGGGGAGAGCGGCTGGATTGCCTCGGACCCGCGCGACTCCAACATCGTCTACGCCGGCAGCTACATGGGCCTGCTCACGCGTTACGACCATCGCACGCGTGAGGAACGCATCATCAACGTCTGGCCCGACTACGGGCTGGGCGCGGGCGCCGACGAGCAGAAGTACCGCTTCCAGTGGAACTTCCCCATCCTCATCAGTCCGCATGACCCAAAGGTGCTGTATACGGCGGGAAACGTCCTGTTCAAGAGCACCAACGAAGGGCAAAGCTGGCAGGCCATCAGCGGAGACCTGACACGCAACGACAAGGACAAACAGAAAACCCAGGGCGGCATCATCACCAAGGACAACACCGGGGTGGAATACTACGGCACCATCTTCGCCCTGGCCGAAAGCCCCGTGAAGGCCGGCGTCCTCTGGACCGGCTCTGACGATGGCTTGCTGCACCTCTCCACCGATGCCGGACGCACCTGGAAGAACGTGACCCCGAAAGAGTTCCCCGAGTGGATTCGTGTGAACTCGATTGAGGCTTCTCCATTTGACGCGGGCACGCTCTACGTGGCGGCCACCATGTACCAGTTCGATGACTTCCGCCCCTATCTGTTCGTGACCACGGACTATGGGCAGACATGGAGACAGATCAACAACGGCATCCCGGCGCACGACTTCACGCGTGTCGTGCGCGCTGACCCGCACCGGAAAGGCCTGCTGTATGCGGGTACGGAAACCGGGGTGTATGTTTCCTTCGACGACGGCGCCCTCTGGCAAAGCCTGCGTCTGAACCTACCCGCGGTACCCGTCACTGACCTTGCCGTCCACAAGCGGGACAAAGACCTTGTCGTGGCCACGCAAGGCCGCTCTTTCTGGATTCTGGACGACCTGCCGGTGTTGCACCAGTATACGCAAGAGCTTGAAGCCCATGACTTCCACCTGTTCCAGCCAGAGGAAACCTATCGCGTGCCGGCCAGCCGCCGCCGCAGCCGGGCGACGAATCTGGGCCAGAACCCGGCTAGCGGTCCGGTGGTGCATTACTGGCTGAAAGCGGAGCCCAAGGGCGAGCTGAAATTGGAATTCCTCACCGCCAAGGGGGATCTGATCCAAAGCTTCAGCAGCTTGGACGAGAAGCCGGAGGAACCCAAGGTGAAGCCGAAGCGGCCGGCTGGGTCGCCCCCGGTGTCGCGCGAGGGCGCGCCCGCCAAGCAAGGGCTGAACAGCTTCGAATGGGACCTGCGCTACCCCACCGTCAAGTTCTTCGAAGGCATGATCCTGACGGATGCAGGCTATGTAGGTCCACGGATCCTGCCCGGCACTTACCAGGTGCGGCTTACCGTGGCTGGCAACAGCTATACGGCGCCAGTGACGGTACGCAAAGACCCCCGCGTGAAGACCACGCAGGAGGAATTCGACCGGCAATTCAGCCTGCTGATGCAGTTGTATAGCAAGGTGAACGAAACCAACGAAGCCGTGGGGCGGCTGCGCGACATCAAGCAGCAGTTGGATGGCTTTCGCAGCCGCTTTCGTACGGAACCGAAAGCACGCGACCTGATCACTGAGGCAGGCACGCTGATTGCCAAACTCTCTGAGGTGGAGCAGCGCCTGTACCAAAGCAACGCCGTCACGCACGAGGACAACCTGAACCACCCCATCCGGCTGAACAACAAGCTGGCCGTGCTGATGCGCAACGTGGATGCATCAGAGACGCAACCCACTGACCAGATGCAGCAGGTGTTTGAGGACCTGGCCACGCGAGTGAACGCCGAGATCCGCATCCTGAACGGGCTCATCGACAACGATGTGCGGCAGTTTGGCGAACGAGTGCGACGGTCTGACCTTCCGCTCTTCGTACCCACCACGGCCGCTCAACCATAGCGGAAGGGAGGGTCCAGGATGCCCGTCTACGCAGCCATCGATATCGGCAGCAACTCCATCAAGATGCTCTGTGGGGAAGCCACGCCCACCGGCGTCACGCGCGTGCTGGCGGCTGACCGGCAGGTGACCCGCATCGGCCAGAGCGTCTTTTCACAAGGGCTCATCAGCGCCGAGACGCTTGACCTGGTGGCGACTGTGCTGCAACGGATGCGCCAGGGCTACAGTGCCTGGAATCCCGTTGGGGTGCGGGCGGTGGCCACCAGTGCGGTGCGCGACTCACGCAACCAGCAGGAGTTCCTCGTCCGCGCCAGCGAAGCGTTAGGGACTGAGGTGGAAACCATCTCCGGCCTGGAAGAGGCGCGTCTGGTGCATCTGGGTGTGATGACGGCGCTACCCAAGCCGCCCCTGCGCGCGCTGTTGATCGATATCGGCGGCGGCAGCGCGGAGTTCATCCTCAGCGAGGCGGGCGAACTGGCCCAGGCCATCTCCAGGCCCTTAGGTGCGGTGCGCTTGTGGCAGACCTTCCTGCAGCAGGACCCGCCAACTCCCCCGCAGTTAGCGCAACTCGACCAGTACCTGGAGGAGCGCATCGACGAAACCCGGGCAGCGCTTGGCGAATGCCGCATCCCTTTCGCGATGGCCACCTCCTCGTCGGCGCTGGCGATGGGCTGCGCCATCCATGGCATCCCCAGGCAGCGTCGCGACAGCGTCAGCGGCATGCGGGTGCGACGCGCGCAGATTGAAGATCTCTACGCTCGCTTGTCGCGGATGACCCTGGACGAGCGCCGCAAGGTAACCGGCATTGGTCCAAGGCGGGCGGAGATTATCCTGCCTGGCGTGGCCCTCTACCGCCGCGCGCTAGGCATGTTCGCCATTGACGAAATGATGGTGCTGCAAGCCGGCGTCCGCGAAGGCATCGCCGTGGACCTGGCCCGCCGTGGCGTGGGTAAGGAACGCTGGACCCTCACCGCGGAGCAGCGTGATGTCGTGCAGCGCTTGGCGCAACGCTTCGGGGCGCGGATGCCTCACGCAAGTAAGGTAGCCGAACTCGCCATTGCCCTGTACAGCGGCTTGGAGCCACTCCACCAACTCCCGCCCTGGTGCGGCCGGGTGCTGGAGGCGGCGGCCTACCTGCGTAACGTTGGCCACTTCATCAGTGCCACGCGCCATCACAAGCACAGCCACTACCTGGTGTCGAACGTCGACCTTCCGGGCTTTACTGAGAGTGAGCAAAGGCTGGTAGCGCTGTTGTGCCGCTACCATCGCAAGTCTATGCCCATGCCGTCGCATCTGGAATTCACCAGCCGCCCGGACGAAGAACGCCGCCTGCTGGGGTTGCTCATTCCCCTGTTGCGCTTGGCGGATGCGTTGGATCGCAGCCGCGATCAGCGCGTGGAAGGGCTCCGCTGCTTTCTTGGCGACGAAACGATTACAATACAGTTACAGAACAGCGCCCCGGCAAACCTGGAATGCTGGGCGGCGATGCGGAATGCGGACATCGTGCGGGATGCCTACCACCGTGGTCTGGTGGTGGCCTCAGCAGCCGCCCCGGCGTCGTTGGAAGAGTTTGACCTGAAGCCATGACGCTTGCCCTCCATCTGGAAACGCAACTCTACCGCGCGATGAAGCGCTGCGCAAAGCAGCAGCAGGTTTGCCTCCAGTACGATTCCCCGGACGCGGTCCACGAGATGCGGGTGAGTTGTCGCCGGATCCTTGAGCCGCTTCGCGTCTTCGACGAGGTGCTGCGGCGGGCGCCCATCCAACCGGTGCGGGACACCCTACGAGCCTGGATGCGACTTTCAGGCAGGGTGCGGGATCTGGACATTGCCATCCACCTGGCGAGCGAAAGCGGCGTAGCCGGGTTGCACCCACTGCTGGCCAGCATGGAGGAGCAGAGGCGGAAACTGGCGGAAAAGGCGCACCGAACAATGGCTGAGCCCATCCCCTGGCCCCGCAAACGCGATCTGCGCGGATGGGTGCGGTCCAGCAAAAGCAGCAACAAGGAAGGGCTCTGGGACCTGGATCTTGCCGCCTCCTCAAACGGCGTTCTGGTGCTGCCCATGCTGTTGCAACGCTATCGGCTGCGGGGCAACGCCTTGCTGTCTACGGCCGCCGCTCGGGAAGACTTTCATCGCTTCCGCCTTCGCACCAAGCGCCTGCGCTATGCCACGGAGTGGTTCGCCGTGCTTCTTCCGAAATGTGAACCCGTACGATTGCTTGACCAACTGAAGGGCTTCCAGCAGTGCCTGGGAGATCTACAGGACACTGAGGTTGCGCTGGCCCTACTGTCGCGAGCACACAAAGGGGAAAGTACTGACGACACAAGTGCGCGTGCAGTGTCCGCATTCCTCAATGCCCGGGCAGATGAGGCCGTCGCCCGCTTTCACACCCAGTGGGTGGGCTTCGCGGCAACCACGGAGTTCCCCGCTCTGGACGCCAGTCGCCCGCATTGACGCCACGCCCCCAGGTGCTGCTTTGGGTAGCTCAAGGCGCCGCTTCGATGCCAGCGCGATGGCAGGCGCGGTCATGCATCGCGCACCGCCGCCCATGCCACCGAAGCAGCGCGGCTGCCGGTTGCCACCGCGAGGCGTGGGGGACACTTGCTGTGTGCCGAGCGCACCCATCGATGCGGCACAC
The DNA here is from genome assembly GCA_025456495.1 of Bryobacterales bacterium. Taxonomy (GTDB): domain Bacteria; phylum Acidobacteriota; class Terriglobia; order Bryobacterales; family Bryobacteraceae; genus JACTMJ01. The sequence continues at coordinate 11,819 of JALOKO010000024.1, forward strand.
CCGTTCCACACCACCTTCGTTCGTCGGGACTGGGGCAAAGCGGCGTTTCTGTGGCACAGTGAAGCCATGCCCTCCACCCCATACGGACTCCGCAAGCGCCTGCTGGCGTGGGCAATGGCCAAGGGTGGCCCACGCTATGAACGCTTGGTGGAAGACCGGAAACGGCAGTTGTTTCCGCACGCCCAAGGCCGCGTGCTGGAAATCGGCGCTGGCGTAGGCCCCAACCTGCGCTTCCTCACGGGCGTGACCGAATACGTGGCCGCTGAACCCAATCGTTTCATGCTTCCCTACCTGCAGGCGGAACTCAAACGATGCGGACTGCAGGGCGCAGTCATTCCGCAATCCGCGGAAGCCCTGCTGGCCAACACCCCCGAAGCCGCCTTTGACACCGTTGTCTGCACCTTGGGGCTGTGTTCGGTAAGCGACGCGAGTGGCATGCTGCGCACCATTCGACGCGTGCTTCGCCCTGGAGGGAAGCTGCTGCTGTTGGAGCATGTCGGGGCGGAGACCGGTACTGGCTTGTGCGCCTGCCAGGTCGCCATCAGTCCGCTATTCTGGTGCCTTGCCGATGGCTGCAAGCCCAACCGCCGTACAGCCCAGGCCGTGGAGGCTTGTGGCTTCGCCCGTGTTCAACTCGACGAGTTCCGTCTGCCACTAGGTCCCATTGCTCCCCACATTTGCGGTTGGGCGGAACGCTAGCAGACGAGCCTGGTTGGCTACCCACGCACCCAGCGCAATCGAAGTGCGCCCCGAGGTCATCGCCCAGTCGCGCGACAGTCAGGAATCGGTGCGCAGCGATGCCGATGACGGCGCATCACCCAACCTGATCCGCGCCCTCTTCGCAACCCGCACGATATGGTCTGTCGGCTACTGTCCCAACCCTCGCCCGCCTGCGGGAGGGCTTCAAGAAGGCGGGTTGAAATCGTTTTCGGGGCATCACCACGGAAGCCAAACCCCGCCGCAGCTGCGATAGAGACAATCGGGTGGGTCTGCACGTACTGGTGAGCCCCCAGCACGGACGCGGACGGACGGCCGATCTGTTCGATCTTCCTCCAATCCGAGTTCATCAGCGCGATGACTCGTCGCGCTGCACCTACAGCTTGGGCGGAGGTCTCCTTGACCCCCTCCAGGAAAAACTCCATCCATCCCTCCCAATCGCCCTTGGTCCGTACGTTCATCCAGTGGTCATGGTAGGCTTGCCTGTTCGTCTTGAAGAACAAACTCAGCCAGAGAATCGGTTCTTCTAGCGCACCACCGGCGCAGAGCAGAAACATGATCAACCAACGGCCGAGCCTGCCGTTGCCATCCAGAAACGGGTGGATCGTCTCAAACTGGACATGGGCAAGACCCGCGCTGATTAGCAGTGGTCGCTCAGGGCGTTCCTGGTGGAGGAAGTTCTCGAGTTGGCCCATGCACTCCCACACAAGCTCTGGAGGCTGAGGCACAAAGAGCGCATCTCCGGCCGGGTGCCGCCGATCCAGTCTTGGCTTCGCCGAAACTCACCGGGCTGGTTCGCACTTCCCCTACTGCGAAAAAGCAGAACACCATGAATCTCTCGCAGAAGTCGGCGCGACAGTGGGAATCCGCCTCGAAGGCGATCCACCACATCAGTCAGAGCACCGACGTGGTTCGAAACCTCCCTGACATGTCCGAGAGGGACCCCTGGGGCCTCCTCATTTTCAAACAGCATGAGATCAGCACGTGAGGACTGAGTTCCCTCAATTTGAGAGGAGAGAACTGCCTCTTTGCGAACGAAGGCGTAGAGAAAGAGCGTCAGATCTGGAACAACGGAGGCCAACCCGTCCAGGCGACCAAGGGCTTGGTATGCCCGCTCGAGGAGTCCTTGAAGTCGCTCAAGCTGGAGCGGTGGCTAGGAAGGCAATGGCGGTGGAACAAAAGCACGAACGGATTCGCCCTGGAAATGGGTTACCCCACACCTTCCAAGCCGTTGATACCAATGTGGTTCCATTCAGTTCAAGGTCACTTTAATAGCGCAAGACGCGATTGAGGGATACGCCGATTTCCTTTAACAGGCCGGCGCGGATCTCAACCGTCCCGTCTGGAAGCCTCAAGGGCACGCGCTGCAGGACCGCCCTCGGGTGGTCTTCGACAAGGCCGGCTGAAATCGTCGCAGCCTGAAGAGAAGAAACGACTTCCAGTGCTATCCTGAGAGGAGCCACACGTGCGGAGAGGTGCGAGAGTGGTTGAATCGGGCGGTCTCGAAAACCGTTGATGGCGAAAGCTATCCGTGGGTTCGAATCCCACCCTCTCCGCCAGCCTTCCTTATGCGTCGCTCCCTGGTTGCCTGCCTCCCTTTTCTTGTTTGCTTGGTTGCGGGTTCCTGCAGACAGCCCGAGACCTGGACCGCGATTGTTTACCCCAATCAGACTGCATCCAATTATCGTGAAGCAGGGGTCTTCGATACTGTGCAGGATTGCCTGCGTCGCGGGCGCCAGTTGAAGGGCGATGGGTTTTTGGAGTGTGGGCTGAATTGCCGCTATGATTCCCAGGGACTCTTTACCTGCGAAAAGACCGTGCGGCTGATGGAGCATCAGGAAAGCGCGAACGAACCCGGTCCCACTCCTCAGCAGCCGATGCCCGAAACCCGCATTTCGCCGGAATCGGCCCCGACGCCAAAGGCGCCTTGAGGCCCAGGCCCTCTACCGGCCACGAAAGCCTGCGTCGCGCATGGTGGCCTCTACGGCTCCCATCAGCCGATCCTCCACTTCCGGGGCGAACTTGCCAGGCTGCCCGTAATACATCATGCTGTCGTCCGCTTCGTATCCGCCCTCGGCCAGAACTCGCTTCGTGGGGATGTAGCACATCACGTCGTTGGTGTAGCCAGCCACTACCAGGCGCAGGCCCGGATAAGCCTTCTTGATGTTCAGGCCATAGTCCACCACCACCTCGCCGCCCAGGCCCACCAAGCCGAAACGCTCGCCCACACGCAGAACCTGCACCGGATAGTCGACAGCGCTGAGGTCCTCACCCTTGTCCATCCGGCCTAGCACCCACTCGGCGCGGCGCTTCTGATAGATGTTTTCGTGATTCCGCCCGGCTTCGAAGTCAGCGCGGGCGTGCGGCGCGAAGGGTAGCCGTTCGAAGCGAAGACTCCCGCGAATATCGCCTTCCACTGCTTCCAGGGAGGCGGGTTTGGCCAGCACCGCCTGCACCGCGCCGGCCAGGGTCTTCCCGTGCTGAGGGGCCAGTTCCGCCTTGCTGCGCGGGTGGGGATTCTGATCTCCGCCGCACAGCATCAGAAAGAGGGCAGTGGCGCCGGGATAGGCCTGCTGCAGTTGCTCCTGCGCAAAGCCGGCATAGTCGCCCGCCACTGCGTTGAACTCCGCGGTGAGGGTGGTATTGTGGCAGGCGTATCCGAACAGCACAGCAAGCAAACTGCCATCCGCGCGCTCTACCCGCAGCACGGGCACGCTGCGATCCACAGGGCTTATCGGCTTGGCGGTGGGGTCTTCGTCCAGAAATCGTTGGGCGCGGCGGTTGATGGCGAAGGATGCCTCACCCTCTCCGTAGCTCAGCTTCGCGGGCGCCAACGCAGCCAAGGCGCCGCCCACCGCAGCCACAATCCGCTGCCGCAAGAACTCCCGATAGCGCGCCGTCTTCGCTTTCTCCTGCTCGTCGAACGAGAACAGAACCTCCAGATTCTCCCGCACGGCGGGGCCGCTGTGAGTATGCGAACAGTTCAGCAACAGCGCCGATGGGGGCAGCGCAAATTGCCGCTCCACATCCTCGGCCACGGCGTTCCGCAGTGCGCGCGGAATCCCGATGATGTCGATAGTGACAATGACTGAGCGCGCGCCTTGAGCATCTTCCATCGCCAGCGCCTTGGCAAACAACTGCTGGCGTACCTCGTGGGCGGGGGAGGTCCGCGCCGCATACCCGGAAAGCCAGAACGGCAGTTCGGTGGGTGTGATCGTTTCCGTAGCCACCCCGGCGCGCATGGTTGGAGGCTTCGCGCAGGAAGTTGCCACACACAGCGCCAACAGCAACACAATCCCAATCCCCCAACGCACCCGCATCCCGCAGGAAGCATGGTCTACAGTGCTGGCTCTTACAATGCTGGCATTCACAATGCTGGACATCCTGTTCTCCGTTCCTCGCAGTTGCATCCCATCGCATCCGCCCTGGATCGGCTATCCCTTCCTGGGTCCGCGGATGGGCATCCTGCGCACCGGCGTTCCACCAATAGCGAAGACTGCGTTGGCCACCGCGGGCGCCACTGCCATGATGGGAGTCTCTCCAGCACCGGCCGGGGGGCTCTGCTTACGATCCAGCAGCACCACACGCATGCGCGGCATGTCCCGCAGGCGCGGCGCTCGATACTGGCGGAAGCGTCCGTTGGTGATCATGCCATTGGCGAAGCGAATCTCCTCACGCAGCGCGGGCCCCATCGCCATT
>JALOKO010000374.1 GCA_025456495.1 Bryobacterales bacterium
GTCGCTGGCGAACACGTACACAGCGGGAATGAGGAGAATGCTGAAGATGGCGGAAACTGAGCGCATCGCGGCTTCGGAAGTCCCGAAAAGGGTCGTCCATCCCATCATCAGGAAATAGTAGAGAGGTGGATTCGGGATATCCGCGGTTGCGGCCGCAAAACTACGGCTTGCTGACCAACTGAACGCTTCATCGATCCAGAAGCCGTAGTAAGACAGGTGAAACAAACGAAGGATAACGCCGACAGCCACGATGAACAGCAGAAGGCTCCAATGTGAGGGTGAATCCTTGGTGCGCTCTGCCGTTACGGCTTCCGCTAGGGGTTGCATTAGGGTAGTATAGTACAGCAATGCGGGTTCACCCAACGCAAGCCGAATTAACAATAGTAGTCCCGGTGTTGAACGAGCGGGACAACGTGCGTCCCTTGGTACAGCGATTACGGGAAGCCCTGGACGGGATCGATTGGGACGTCATTTTCGTGGACGACGACTCTCCGGATGGGACCGCCGCCGAGGTGCGGATGGTGTCGCAGGAGGACTCGCGTGTCCGCGTCGTGCAGCGCATCGGCCGGAATGGCCTGTCATCCGCCTGCATTGAGGGGATGATGGCCTCGTCGGCGCCCTTCGTGGCGGTGATTGACGGGGACATGCAGCACGATGAGCGGATCCTGCCCGAAATGTTGCGACGCGCCCGGGCAGGCGATCTGGATGTGGTGGTGGGCAGCCGCAACGTTCAGGGCGGAGGCATGGGCGAGTTTGCCAAGGAGCGCGTGCGCCTGAGCAACATGGGCAAACTGCTAAGCGAAAAGCTGTTGAACTGCCCTACCAGCGACCCGATGAGCGGCTTCTTTCTGGTGGCGCGTCCCTTCCTGGAGGAGGTAGTGCGGAACCTCTCGCAGGTTGGTTTCAAGATTCTGGTGGACTTCTTCAGCTCCGCCAATCGCCCTGTCCGTTTTGAGGAAGTGGGCTACACCTTCCGCAATCGGGAACACGGAGAAAGCAAGCTGGATTTCAGCGTGAACCTGGATTTCCTGCTGCTGCTGGCGGACAAGCGGTTGCATGGGATGGTGCCACCGCGATTCCTGCTGTACAGCCTGGTGGGGCTAAGTGGCGTGGTGGTCCACACGCTGGTGTTGGCGGCCATCCTGTGGGTGATGCCTGGGGATTTCGCCTGGGGCCAGTCCATCGCCACCCTAGTGGCCATCGTGTGGAACTTCTTCCTGAATAATTCGGTGACCTACCGGGATCGCAAGTTGAAGACGCCGGGGGCGATGTTGATGGGTTTCCTGATCTACTTCGCGGGATGCCTGGTGGGCTTTGTCAGTAACCTTGCCATCTCGGAGATGTTGGTGGACCGCGGGGTCCCACCCCTTGGGGCGGGGATTGTTGGAATGCTGATTTCCGCGGTGTGGAACTTCGCGGTGGCCACTAGCCTGGCGTGGCAGGTGGGACGGAGGCGACGGCTGCGGCGCAATGCCACGCGGGTGGCGCAGACCGCCTAGGGGCGCCGCGTTGGATGTCGTTCCGGCTCCGGGCAAGTGCTTGCGCGTGGACTCCATCTGGCTGGTCGCGCAACCTTTGTCGACGGACTTCGTCTAGACCATAACGGTACAATTGAAACGTTATGTGGAACCGCCGACAATTCACCCAGATCGCAGCCGGCACCGTGGCCGCCTTGAACGCGCCCGGTTTTGCGCAGGAGGCGGCAACGAAACAGGCCCCGGCACGTTCGACGGAAGCAGGGCGGTCTGGAACGCACGGCAACCCGCCGAAGGTGATGAAGCATGTGGAGGTGTTCCGTGAGGCGGGGCGCTATGCGGGATGGCCCGCCAACCACGGCGCCTGGCAGTGGGGCAACGAACTGTTGTGCGGGTTTGAGGTGGGGCACTACAAGGAAACGCAGCAGGGGCACGCCATCGACTACACCAAGCCCGCTGACCATGTGCTGGCGCGCAGCCTGGATGGCGGTGAAACCTGGAAGATTGAGCGGCCCGATTCCTTGCAGCCTCCTCCGGGCCAGCGGGTGGCTGGGGTTCCGACAGCGGAGACCGGCAAAGAACCGGTGGATTGCCCCGGCGGCATCGACTTCATGTCTCGCGGATTCGCCTTTACCGCGCGCATGCTGGACATCCACCAGGGCCCGTCGCGCTTCTATTACTCCACCGACAGGGGAAAAAGCTGGGAGGGTCCTTTCAAGCTGGAGACTCCTCAGCACAAGGCCATTGCGGCCCGCACGGACTACATCGTGCTGGGCAGGCACGACATGCTCTTGCTGGTGACCGTGGCCAAGAGCGATGGCAAAGAGGGTCGTCCCGCGGTTTTGCGCACCACTGATGGCGGGAAGACGTGGAATACGATGAGCATGATTGGCCCGGAACCGGAGCCGGGTGACTACGCCATCATGCCGTCGACGGTTCGTCTGGGCGGGGACTTCCTGTTGACCGCGATCCGGCGCCGTGCGGGCATCGAACTGTTTGAATCGCGCGACCTGGGCAAGACGTGGGACTCAAAGGGAATGGTGGTTACCAGCAACGGGGGCAACCCGGGTAGCCTGATCCGCACCCTATCCAGCCAGACGGTGATGGTGTATGGGTGTCGACGCAAGGCCTTCGGGATCCGGGCACGGATCAGCGAGGATTTCGGCAAGACCTGGGGCCAGGAACTGCGGCTGCGCACCGATGGCGGCGGTTGGGATCTAGGATACGTGCGTACCTTCCTGCGTTCAGACAACCAGTTGGTGAGCGTGTACTACTACAACGACGCGAAGAGTCCGGAACGATACATCGCCAGCACCATCTGGACGCCGGGTGATTTCGGTTACCGGATTCTGGATCCTGCGTATAAGCGCGAGGATGACAAGCCGTTGGCGCCAATCCGCCAATCCTATTAGGCTGACGACCGTATTCGGCCGACAACGTGATTGGGCCTTCGACCTTACTGGGCCTTTGACATGAAGCGCGAGGCAGGGCTGCCCAGCGGCTCAAGGGTGCAATGGTAGACCCAGGCGGGCGGGAAGTTGCGCCACACCAGACGCCGGTGCACGCGATGAAAGTAACGTTCCAGTTTCGGGCGCAGGTCGTAGGGCTTGGGGATGCGGCCGCTGCAATCCAGCCCGGAGGCGTATTGGAACTGGGTGAAGACGCCGCCCGGACGTAGACACCGCGCCGCACCGGATAGGATGGCGTGGCGCAGGTCAGAGGGGAAGAAGCTCAAGGGAAGCGATGAGATCACGGCATCGGCGTGCATCTGCCCCATCTGCTGCAGAATGTCGGGCGCCCTTTCGGCCGCTACTTCCAGCACCTGCATGCGTTCATCCCGGAAGCGCGCATTCAGATAGCCCACAAAGTGCGGGTTCACCTCAAAGCAGATCAGATTGCCGGTGGCGGGTAGGGACTGCAGGATCTCGCGCGTCATGGGTCCGGTGCCGGGGCCAAATTCCAGCACTACCTCGGCGCCAATCTCCCGGGCGGGCATCACCATTTGCCGGGCCAGTTGTGGGGAACTAGGGGCGACCGACGCGGTGGTGCGAAAGTCAGCGAACAACTGCCCAGCGAAGGCAAACCATTCCTGCACCTCGCGTAGGTCAGCAAACTGCGGAAGCACGGGCAAGGGGTGGTGGGGAGCGTCCGCGGTGGGGGCTTCCTGGTTCAAGAACAGAGACTGCACCGGGGGGCGCCGGTTCCTAAGCGAAAATCGCTGGGTCTGCCGCATGAGAGCTTTTATCGTACAACAACGCGCGCTGTTGGAAGAAATGGACTTCGCTCCCCGGGCGGATGGCAACGTGAAGTTGAGAGCGGCAGGGGCGGGTGTTCGCGCTGGTACACGTGCCAGTACACGTGCCAGTACAATAGAGCAGTTGATTGTTTCGGAGCCGCGGTTTGCCAAGAAAGTCCCAGAGCGCAGCGTCAGAATCGCCCCTCCCGCTATTGAAGGGGTCCGGCGAGGGGGATCCGCCGGCGTCGCGGGGCAACGTGGCGGTGGTGGCGGAAAAGCCATCGGTGGCGCGTGACCTGGCAAAGGTGTTGGGGGCAAACCAGCGCGGCGACGGCTTCCTGCATGGGAATGGCTATGTGGTGACGTGGGCGGTGGGGCATCTGGTTGCCTTGGCCCAGCCCCATGAGATGCAACCGGAATGGCGACAGTGGGCGTGGCGCACGCTGCCGATGTTGCCCCGCGCGTGGCCGCTGGTGGTGTATGAGAACTCGCGCGACCAGTTTGAGGTGGTGCGGCGGATTCTGGAGTCGCCCAAGATTGCCAGCATCGTTTGTGCGACGGACGCTGGCCGGGAGGGCGAACTCATCTTCCGCTACATCTATGAGGCCGCTGGTTGCAGCAAGCCGGTGGAACGGCTCTGGATCTCGTCGCTTACGCCGGACGCGATCCAGGAGGGCTTCCGGAAGATCCGCAACGCGAGTGACTACGACGGGTTGGGTGCGGCGGCGCGCGGACGCAGCCGGGCCGATTGGCTGGTGGGGCTGAACCTCTCGCGGGCCTATTCGCTGGCCTATAACGAGGACCTGTCCGTGGGTCGGGTGCAGACCCCCACGTTGGCCATGGTGGTGGAGCGCGAACTG
>JALOKO010000375.1 GCA_025456495.1 Bryobacterales bacterium
TGAGGCCAGCGCTGCGGCTGTCCTCGTCCTGGTAGCCGTAGCGACCCCAGATGACATCCTTTTCGCCGAGGTTCCAATCGATCTTGCCGGAATAGGCAATGGAGTTGCTGGCGAGGGGAGCGGCGTTGGACACCGTGCCGGATTCTGAGGTGGGAACCTGCAAACGCTGCAACAGTTCAACCGCAGTGCGACTGGTGGCGCCGGCGACCTCTGTAGGAGTGAGAACGTTGGCGGTACGTGTGCCGCCGAGCCCGCGGATCTTTTGCTGTTCGTAGGTGCCGAAGTAGAAGAGTTTGTTCTTGACGATGGCGCCACCGGCCTGGGCAGACCAGCGGTTGTTTTTCAGGGGTGCGGCGCTGCCCGTACGGTCAAAGTAATCGCGGGAGTTCAGGGCGCTGTTGCGGAAGAAGTATACCAGACGGCCATGGAACTCATTCGTGCCGCTGAGGGTGAGAATCTGCAACTGAGAGCTGGCATTGCGGCCATACTCGGCGCTGAAGTTGTTGGAAATGACGTTCACTTCCTTGATGGCGTCGATGGGGACGGTGCCCAGGCCCGCGCCGCCGGTGGTGGAAACGTCTGTGGCGACCGCGTTATCGACGGTGATGTTGTTGGCGCGACCACGACCGCCATTGGAGTTGTAGCTGCCCAAGCCCAGGAAGGGGTTGCGCGCCGAAACCGGGGTGACCCCTGGGGTGATGGCGGCGATTGACAAGGGGGTGTTGTTGAGGGGGAGGTCGACGATGTTCTTGGCTTCGGTGGTGGTTTGCAGTTGGGAGGTGCTGGTGGTGAGCAGTGGCGGCGCGTCCGTCACGATCACTTCTTCGGCGGTGCCGCGCACTTCCAGAACCACAGGAACGTCAAACACCGCACCGGTGTTGACCGTGGCCGTGGTGACGGCGGTTGCAAAGCCCGAGGCTTCCACGCGCACTTCGTAAGTGCCGCTGGCAAGCTGGGCCACGCGACTGGCGCCTGTGTTGTCCGTTTCCAGGTTGCGGACAGCGCCACTCGCAAGATTCTTCACGCTGACCTTGGCTGCAGGCACCACGGCTCCCGAACCATCCGATACCCGGATCACCAGGTCGCCGGTGATCTGCGCGGATGCGGTGAGCGTGGTGAGAGCCAAGAGCAGCCACATGGTAATGTGTCGCATAACTTTCCTCTCAAAGAGCTCTAAAATCGGAACGACCGGAACAGGAATGGATGACCCCTGGGTTTCTCGGATTCGCTCTCATGACCCTATTGTAAATGTGATGAAACAATATTGCGGCCTAAGAATATCGGCTGACTGCCGCTAAACAATAATTAAAAATCCTTTATTTATGGTATTCCGTAGGTTTTCGGTCCCGTTCTATGGAAAGTGGAAGAGGTGACGCGGTTTGCCCCGGTGGCGCGGCTCCGCGGCACCACCGGGGCAGTACAACTGATGATGGTCATCCAATGAACGCCCTCAGGCAGCCAGCTTGAGGAAGATCTGGTAGAAGGTGTACGCGACCAAAACGCCGACGAGTAAAACTGCACTCTTGATAACGGATTCGCGCCAGTCCTCGATGAGGGGCTTTGCTCCGGTGAGCCAGGCGACAAGAAATCCGCCGGCGAGGCCGCCGAGGTGAGCGGCTTGGTCAATGAAGGGGACAATGAGGCCGATGAGCACCATGTAAATCGCCCAGCGGATGAAGTGGTTGCGAATGGCTCCGCCGATGGGAGTGCGGTAGCGATAGCCGTAGGCGATCATGGCGCCGATGAGGGCGAAGATGCCGGCGGAGGCGCCGACTGAGGGGACCAGGGGCTTCCACCAGAGGCTGGCGGCGAAGCCGCAGATGGAGCCTACGGCATAGATCAGAAAGGTGCGGTAGCCGCCGTAGAATTCTTCCACCATGGGGCCGACATCCATCAGCACCCAGGTATTGAAGCCAATGTGGATAATGCCGCCGTGCAGCATACCGGCAGCGATCAGGCGCCACCATTCGCCTTGGATGTAGATGCGGCCGCCGTTCTTGGCGCCAAGCAGATCAAGCACTTCGCCCGGGAAACTCAGCAGGCTGATGCCCGCGCCCATGCGGGCAGCCAGCACCATGCATAGCAAAAAGAACCCGAAGTTCACCAGCATGAGGCTGCTGCTCACCAGGCGGGAACTGAGGAAGAAGCCCGCGACGCGTTCGTCCGGGCCGCCGTCCAGACGCTTGGGACGCGCATTCATGGGGTTGCCGCAGTAGGGGCAGGTGGATTCCTTAGGGTCAACAAAGGCCCGGCAATGAGAGCACATGCGGAGATTGGGCATGATATTTTCTTATGGTACGAAATGGGCTACAGGAAGATGGGTGAATGGGTGACGGACGGGTGGGTGAAGCGGTGGATTTTGCCCGGCCTAGGAAAACGCGATAAACTGAAAGTCTGTCGCCCTGCGGAATTCTTCACACGCGGGAGCTCAACTGCACAATAAGTCAATCCCGGCGTTCCCGCCGGCTCCAGCGAGGATAGAATGCCGAAACGGACATTTCAGCCGAACAATCGCAAGCGCGCCAAGACCCATGGATTTCGCGCGCGCATGGCAACCAAGAACGGACGCGCCGTGCTGGCCCGTCGTCGCGCACGCGGACGGTGGAAGCTGACCGTCAGCGACGAGCGCGCGGTGCAGCGGTCACACTAGTTCCTGTTCACATTAGGGAATTGCTGACGAAAGCCCCCACGTTGACCTCCGCAGAGGACGCCTGCTTCGGCAAAGACCGTCGAGTCCGCAAACGCAAAGAGTACCGGCTGGTGTATGACACGGGCCGGAAACAGACGCGAAGATGTTTCGCGGCGTTCTGTTTACAGCGGGGGGATGCGGAAGCCACCAGGGTGGGGTTTACAACCCCTCGGGCGCTGGGCAAGGCAAACCAACGCAACCGGATCCGTCGCAGGCTGCGCGAGGCGGTCCGGCTTTCCTATCACCGGCTGCCCGTGGGCTGGAGCTTGGTGTTCAACCCACGGCGGGTGGTGACGGAAGTGTCCTTCTCTGAGCTGCTTGCGGAAGTGGAAGAGGTTCTTGACCGATGCGCCGCTTCATTCTAGTGACGCTGGTTGGTTATAAGCGATTCGTGTCTCCGCTACTGCCGAGCGCCTGCCGCTTCCACCCCACGTGCTCAGAGTACATGCGACAGGCCGTGGAGTTGCACGGTCCTGCGAAGGGCGTTTGGCTGGGCCTGAAGCGGCTTGGGCGCTGCCAGCCTTTCTGCAAAGGTGGAGTGGATCCGGTTCCGCGTCCGCAAGTGGATGGGTTGGGCGGTTGTTGCGCAGAGGTTCGCGCGCGAGGCCCCCATGACGATCCGCGTGGCGGCCTTGGATACACGCCTGACTCCCATGAATACACGCATGGCTCCCATGGATAATCGAGAGGACTGATGCCAGAAAACCCCTCCGGGCAAAGCCCCAATCGCGCTCCAGGAACGCCACCTGGAGAAATCTCCGTGGAGCGGCGGATGCTGCTGGCTCTCATCCTGATGGGCCTGGTGTTGATCGGCAGCCAGTATCTGTTCCGGACTTTTGGGCCTCCGCCGGAAACGCCCCCCGCCGCGGACACCGCAAACCCCAGCCAGGCCAACACCACCGGCGAAACGGGAAGCACCGGCCAAGCAAGTACAGCGGCGCCCAACCCCACGGGCACGGTTCCGCCCGCGGCCCGGCCCGAAGCGACAAAAGCCGCATTGACGGCCGCGGCCGCCGAATCGCAGGAAGTGCGTCGCGCCACCGCCGAGGAAACCTACATCATCGAAACGCCCCTGGCGAAGGTGGTGTTCAGTAATCGTGGGGCCGTGGTGCGCAGTTGGACGCTGAAGGAGCACAAGAGCACCGATGGCAGTCCGTTGGAGTTGGTGAATCAGGCGGCGTTCGCCAAGGTGGGGGAACCTTTCTCCATCCAGGTGCGGGGCCAGAATCCTCCGCTGAATCCCAACCAGGATCTCTACCAGGCAACTGTAAGCGAGGACGGACGGCGGATTGACTTCGTGCTGTCCGACCAGGGTTGGACGTTCCGCAAGAGCTTTGAGATCGATGGCAACAGCTACCGGGGTAAAGTGCGCTCTGAGGTGCTGAACGGGCAGACGGCTTTGCCGCACCAGTTGCTCTGGCGTGGGGGTTTTGGGGATTCCAGCGTCGATAAGCGCCAGGACTTCCAGAGCGCCGCCTTCTATGATCAGCCGCGCGGCAAGCTGGAAACGCGTGCGGCAGGCGATGCCGAACAGGCCCCGTTGCCGCTGCCGGGCGTCTATGACTTCGCGGGTCTGCAGGACAAATACTTCGCGGCAATGTTCCTGCCCACTGAGCGCGCCACCGTGGAGTTTGAGGTGGTGTCGGATTCAGTTCCCTACAACGGCGACCAGGAAGAGGCACGTTATGTGGGCATGGGTATCGGCGGGACCGGGGTGAACGAGTTCAGCCTGTTCCTGGGGCCTAAGAACGTGGACATCCTGAAGAGCGTCCACCCCAAGCTGAGCAGTCTGGTGGATTTCGGCTGGTTCTTCTTCATCGCCGAGCCGCTGTTCTTTTCGCTGAACTGGCTGACGGACAATCACCTGCACAACTTCGG
>JALOKO010000376.1 GCA_025456495.1 Bryobacterales bacterium
CGGGACCTGGTGTTGGAAGAGGCGTGGAGCCACAACGGCAAGCTGATCTTGAAATTCATCGAAGTGGATTCGATGGACGAGGCCGAGCGGTTGCGTGGCGCTGAGCTATGCATTCCGGAACAGGATCGGGATCCTTTGCCAGACGGGGAGTTTTACTACGACGATCTGAAGGGGATGGCGGTCGTGGATTTGGAGACCGGTGCGCGGCTGGGCACGGTGACCGGGTTTACTGAGGGAATCGGGCCGGGCGTGGTGGACGTGGTGAGCCGTGGCGCGGAATGCGTTGGCAATCGCGACCCTGAAGAATGGCAGATTCCCTTCGCCAACGATATTTGCGTGGACGTGGATATGGAACGGCAGCAATTGCGGGTCCGGCTGCCCGAGGGATTGCGGGAACTCAATCGGCCATGAAGTTTCATGTGCTGACGATCTTCCCGGAGTTCTTCCAAGGACCTTTTGGTCATGGCGTGGTGAAGAAAGCGGCGGACGCCGGGAAGTTGGAGCTGCTGGTCCACGATTTGCGAAACTGGACCTATGACCGCCATCGGAGTGTCGATGATCGGCCGTTCGGCGGTGGCGAAGGGATGTTGCTGAAGCCGCAGCCGGTGTTTGAAGCGGTAGAGGCCATCTGGCCGGAGCGGGCGAAGCGGATTGAATCCGGCGATGCCGGTCAGGCGGTGGCATGGGCGCCGGTATCGTCACCACGCAAGGTGGTGCTGCTGTCGGCGCAGGGACGCAAGTTCGATCAGCCGATGGCGCGACGCTTTGCGGCCTGTGATGAACTGCTGCTGATCTGCGGACGGTATGAGGGGGTGGATGAGCGCGTGGCGCTCCACCTGGCCGATGAAGAGGTTTCGGTAGGCGATTTTGTTTTGAGCGGCGGCGAGTTGGCGGCCGCTTTCGTGGTGGATGTCGTGGCGCGTTTGTTGCCTGGAGTGCTGGGCAATGAAGCGTCTTCGGTTTACGAGTCCTTTGGCGATAGCGCTGAAGGAGTGGGCGTGTTGGACTGTCCGCAGTACACGCGTCCGGCGGACTTTCGGGGCTGGAAGGTTCCGGAAGTGCTGTTGAGCGGCAACCATGCGGAAATCGCACGGTGGCGCTCAGAAACCGCGCGGGAGAAAACGGCGCAGATGCGGCCGGATCTTCTCGATCAATCTGGCGTGGCCCTGGTTGAAGGGGTGCGCAAGAAACAATAAGGGGCTGGACGTTTGTCGCGGCAAACCTCTCTGGTCATCCGAAAGGAAAAGGGAACCCAATGATTCATCCTGCGATCGAGAAGTTTCAGGCGCGTTTTCAGCGCAGCGATGTCCCGGACTTTCGCCCGGGCGACACCATCAAGGTGCATGTGAAGATTCGCGAAGGCGAAAAAGAGCGCATCCAGGTGTATGAAGGCACTGTGATTGCGCGCAACCGCAGCGGCGTCAGCGAGACGATTACGGTGCGCAAGATCAGCTTCGGCCATGGCGTGGAGAGGATCTTCCCCATCCATGCACCGGTGATTGACAAGATTGAGTTCGTCCGCACGGGCAAGGTGCGCCGGGCGAAGTTGTACTACCTGCGCAAGCTGCGGGGCAAGGCAGCCCGTCTGCGCGAGCGCGATTCGGCGGTGCGCCGCTAGCGGAACGGGTGCCTGCGATTTTGTCGCAAGTTGGCTCCAAGGGAAAGGGCTCCGGTGTAGCGCGCGACGCGCTCGCTGGAGCCCTTCGCATTCAGCCGGCCTGGGAGCAGGATGCGCGGGCGCAGGGCTACGCGCGGATTGCCGGGGTGGACGAGGCCGGGCGTGGCTGCCTGTTTGGCCCGGTAGTGGCGGCGGCTGTCATCCTGCGCCACCCCCATGGCCTGCGGGGAGTGAACGACAGCAAGCAACTGAGCGAACAGCAGCGGGAGACGGCCTACCAGCAGATTACGACACGCGCACTTTGCTGGGCCACGGCGGCAGTAGATGCCCGCACGATTGATTCCATCAACATTCTGGAAGCCTCGCGCCTGGCGATGGTGCTGGCTGTGCAGGCCCTCTCAGAAGCCGCTGATTTCCTGCTGACCGACGCCATGCGGCTCCCGCTGCCCCTCCCGCAGGTCCCACTGATTCACGGCGACGCGCGATGCCGCTCAATTGCCGCGGCGTCAATCCTGGCCAAAGTGACCCGGGACAGGAGTATGCGAGAATGGGAACGGATTTATCCGGGTTACGGACTGGCGAGCAACAAAGGCTACGGCTCCGCGGTGCATCTGGCGGCTTTGCGCGCCAAGGGCGCCACTCCGCAGCACCGGTTCTCCTATCGTCCGGTGCGCGAGGCCTGTGCGGCCCTACCCGGACTGGGCTGGGAGAAATCGGTGTTGACGTCGTCCCAGGCAGAGCTCCAACTGGAATTGTTCTAACTGCTGATGGCCACGGATAACCAGCATCTTTCGCATAGGAGCCCCCCCCCTCCCGACGGTGACGGATCTCCGGTGGCCGGGCCTGTTGCGGTTCCTCCGGCTGACGCCGCTGCTGGGCAGCCCGGCGTACTGGCGGGCCAAGCTGTTTCCATGGCGGGCCAGGCTGGCCGCGCGATGAGTTGGGGCCGCCGCATCGAAAAGATCATCCTCACTCTGTTTTGCCTTGAGGTTGGGGCCTTCCTGTTGGTGTTTCCGTGGATGCCCTATTGGGCGGACAACTACTTCTTTTCGTTGCTGGAGTCCTGGCGCCCCGTGGTGCTGAGCCCCTATTTTCGTGGCGCTGTCAGTGGTCTGGGTGCGTTGAACCTGTATCTGGCGATTGTCGAGTCCATTGCCTTTGTGGGCTCCTTTTTGGAAGAGCCAGCGCGCAACGAAGACCAAAGCAGCCATCGATCGTCTTGACATCAACGAGCCTTCACGATGAGCACAAACCAAAACATGAGTGCTGGTGAGGATCCGGTGGTCAGCCCGGAACTCCGGGTTTCGGTGGGGGAGACCGCTGCCGTATCGAACGACAGTGTCGTATCGAACGACAGTGTCGTATCGAGCGACAGTGCCGTATCGAGCGACAGTGCGGCGTTGGTGGACAGTGCGACGTTGGTGGACAGTGCGGCGTTGGTGGACAGTGCGACGTTGGTGGACAGTGCGACGTTGGTGGACAGTGCGACGTTGGTGGGCAACGCCCATCCGGAGGCCCCGGAGGCGGCTGCCCTGGCGCCAGCATCCAGCGCATCCAGCCCGCGTAAGGATGCGTCCGCGGAGGATCGCCACCCCATTGGAGAGTGGGCGATCACCATCCTGCTGCTGTTGTTCGGCATCACCTTCCTGGTGCAGGCCTTTGTGATTCCCACGGGATCGATGGAGGATACCCTGCTGATTGGGGATCATCTCCTGGTGGACAAACTCACCTTCGCACCCGCGGGAAAGGGAGTGTCCTGGCTGCTTCCCTATTCCCCGGTGAAGCGGGGAGATATCCTGGTGTTTCGCTATCCAGAGGACCCTACGCAGACCTTCGTCAAGCGTGTGATTGGGGAGCCGGGCGACCGCATCCGCTTTCACGAACAGCAACTCTACCTCAACGGCAAGGCAGTTACTGAGAACTACGTCCGGCACAAGTCGGGCTACATCGATCCGTACCGCGACAACTTTCCTTCGCTTCCCAACATCTCGTTGTCGGAGTCGGCAACCCTGATGCTGGATCAGAATGTGGAAAACGGCGAGTTGCTGGTGCCGGAGGGATTTTACTTCGTGATGGGGGACAACCGGGACAACAGCTCGGATAGTCGCTATTGGGGCTTTGTACCCCGCCGATTGGTGGTGGGCAAACCGCTCGTGATCTACTGGAGCTTTGATGCCCCCACGGAACGCTGGACCAACGGCTCTCTGCTGAACCTGCAGCATGCGCGATTGCTACTGGGGAGCTTCTTTTCGAAAACACGTTGGGAGCGGTCATTTCGGCTTGTCCGCGGGGAGCGGGTAGAATAGGTGTTTCTGTATCCACCGGAAGGAAGTTGCGCTCCTCATGAAGTCTTCCCATCTCTACGCGTTGATCATGGCAGGCGGGCGAGGCACTCGGTTCTGGCCTCGCAGCCGGAAGTCCCACCCGAAGCAGGTGTTGCCGATTGCGGGTGAACAGAGTCTGGTGCAGCAGACGGTAGACCGTGTGGCGCGCGTAACCACGCCAGAGCGCATTTTCATCATTACCAGCGAATCGCTGCGGGCGGAGATCGTGCGTCAATTGCCGCAAGTGCCTCCGGAGCAGATCATCGCTGAGCCGCTGCCAAGGAACACGGCGCCGTGCATCGGGCTGGGGGCGCAACTGATCCGGCAGCGGGATCCGGATGCAGTGATGGGGGTATTCCCGGCGGATCATGCGGTGGGCAACGCCAGCAAGTTCCTCAGCACCATCCGGCGCGCGTACAAGGCCGCCGCGGCGGACCAACTGGTGGTGGTAGGCATTCCACCGCGATGGGCCGAGACCGGGTATGGCTATCTGGAGTTTCCACGTCGCGGCGCCAACGTCGCGGCGGGCGCCATGCCCATCAGCAGCTTTCGTGAAAAGCCGGATGCGGCGACGGCGCAGATGTATGTCCAGTCTGGCAACTACTTCTGGAA
>JALOKO010000377.1 GCA_025456495.1 Bryobacterales bacterium
AGGGGGAGGACAGCAGCGCGCTGGTGAAGGCCATTGGCGGCAGTGGTGTGGCCTATGTGCTTATTGTGGCGGTGGGGGTGGCCACAGTGGTCAACCTGGAGGCCTGCTTGCTGGTCTTGGTGGCACAGTTTGAGGGCTTGGAAAACAGGTGAGGTGCTAGCTTTCCCAACTTGACGCTCATCACATGGCCTGTCATTGGTGCTGCCCAGCGGTGGTGATTCAGCCAACAATGATAGCGCTGCAATTGTCACACCACATGCTTGTCATGTGACGGCGCTCTGCAGCTGGATGACCTCGCTGTCCTGGATTGACATCACCACCTCCAGTCCTGTGTACCAGTGGTATTGCGGCATTTACACTGCCATCGCCTCAGTGAGTGCAGCGGCGACGTAGTTCTTTGAGGTCTTCACGTCGGCGACATCGGTGGTTGCCTTGTCGTCAATGGCGCCGTTGTACAGCACGTTGCCATCCTTGCCAATCACGAACATGTGCGGTGTAGTGGCGGCGCCGTATGCCTTGCCCAGCGTCCCCTTCGGATCAAGGATGACGGTGGTGGAGTTGGACCCCTTAGCCTTGAAGTCCGCCTTGGCCTGGTCCGGGTTGCTGAAACCCTGTTGGCCCTCGGCGGAGGAAATCACCGAAAGCCACACCACACCTTTGCCCGTCCACTCCTTTTGCAGTGCCTGCATGTTGCCGCTGTTGTAGTGCTTACCCACGAAGGGACAGCCGTAATTCAGCCACTCCAGGACAACGAACCTGCCCTTGAAATCCGACAGCTTGTGGGTTTTGCCGTCCATGTCGGTGACGGTGAAGTCCGGGGCCATCTGTCCCACCGTGGCGGCGGCGAATGCTGAGGTGGCCAGTAGCAATCCCAGGGCCAGCGCGGCGAGGGATCGTGAGGAAAGAATCTGCATGGGTTGTGCCTCCTTCTTTCGTTTGGGTTATGGTTCACGTTGGGAGAGTTGGGCGGAGGCAGGCTTCGCGGGAAGATCCGCCAGCGCCTCCAGCACAATGCCCTCTGTAAGCAATTCAGGCAGCAGCAGCGGTTGCGAAGCGCCCTGTTTGTAAAGCGCATACACCGGGACGCCGCTGCGGCCCAGAGACTCGATCTTGGCGGCGATGGCGGGGTCGTTGTTGGTCCAATCCGCAATCAACAACGTGACGCCTTTCTCCGCGAAGGCGTTCATCGTCGCCTCGCGCCGCAGCACAGTGCGCTTGTTCACCTGACAGGTAAGGCACCAGGCAGCGGTGAAGTCGACAAACACAGTTCGTTGACCAGCCAACAGGCCCTGGAGTTTCTCTTCTGAGTACGGTTGCCAGGCGCTGGCGCTGGGGGAGGTGGAACCCGTGCTATCGGCGGGCGCAGTCTGTTGCGCCGCGTTCCAGGCAAAGCCAAGGCCCGCGGCCAGGGCCAGCACAGCCAGGGCGCGCGTCACCACGCGGGTGCGGGTGGAAATGGCGTATGGATTCCACTTGCCCAGAATCCATCCGGCAACCGACAGCAGCAACATGGCCAGCAGCAATCCTGCCGCGCCATCCACGCCGGTCTGCAGGCCGAAGACCCAAAGCAGCCAAATGGCAGTGGCGAACAGCGGGAAGCTCAGCACCTGCTTGAGGGTTTCCATCCAGGCGCCGGGCCGGGGCAGGAAACTCAGCAGACGTGGGTAGAGCGACAGCACCAGGTAGGGGGTTGCCATGCCCGCCCCCAGCGCCGTGAACACCAGCATGGACGTGGCCGCGGGTTGCGCGATGGCATAGCCCAGGGCGCTTCCCATGAAGGGAGCAGTGCATGGAGTGGCCACGGCGGTGGCCAGCACTCCACTGAAGAAGGATCCACTATACCCGGTGGAAGCGGCGCCCGTGCTGCCCAACCGGGTGAGTCCCATGCCCACCTCAAAGACCCCCGCCAGGTTCAATCCAAGTCCGAAGATCAGCAAAGCGATGATGGCGACGAAGGTGGGGGATTGCAATTGGAATCCCCATCCCAACTGGCTGCCCCCGGCTCGTAGCAACAGCAGCAATCCGGAGAGCGCCCAGAAGGAGGCCAGCACGCCGAACGTGAAGACGAAGCCGTGGTTGCGGATCTTGGCACGGTCGTCGCCCGCCTGCTGCACAAAGCTCATGATCTTCAAGCTCAGCACGGGAAAGACGCACGGCATCAGGTTCAGGATGACGCCGCCGACGAAGGCGCTGGCCAGCACCAGCAGCAGTGTGGAAGACAGCGCATCGCCACCGGCGGAAGCAGCCGGCAGGGCGATGCTGCCCAGCGCTTCCACGGGGGCTTCGAAGGCGATGGCATGGACCGGCGCGCCCGGCTTCCAGCTTGCGGACTCAGGCAGCGTCAGCACGCCGCGCAAGCGTTCCGCGGGCTGGGTGGCGTACTCGCTTTCCACCAGCGACAAGGTCACCATGCCTGGGCCAACCCGCTTTTCTTGCGGCGCCGCGTGCGTCAGCACCTGTTGGTCCCGCACGAAGAAACGGATTTCCTGTTGCGCCCACGGTGAGGGGTCGGCAGAGGACAAGGCCAGCACGTAGCCCTTTTCAGCGCGTGCCGCGCGAACGGTGAGGCCATCCACTTCTGAGGCGGGCCGGGGCAGGGCAGCGCGCGCCTTGGCGATGCCAGGCGCCCATTCCAGGTTGTCTTCGGCCTCGCTTGCAACGCGCACGGTGAGTGCAATCTCGTCACGCGCCGGCAGGCACACCTCCTTGCACACCAGCCAGTCCGCGCGACCCTTCAACTCCAGAGTGGCGCCGGGTTTCAGGCTGGGGTCCACGGTGGCATCCATCAGCAGCAGCACTTCGCCCTCATAACCATAGCTGGCCAGGGGTGGCGTGGGGATGTAGTGGGGCGCGGGGTACTGGAGTTCGCCCACGGTGATGCCTGCTGGCAGTTGCCACTTGATGCTGGCCGCCATGCCCGCGTCGCCAGGGTTCAGCCAATAGCAGTGCCATTCCGGGTCCATCTGAATCCGCAGGGCAAGGGTGAACGCCTCGCCGGGGGTCACGGTGGCCAGTTCAGCTCCTAGGGTTGCCGCCGAATGCGGACTGGTGTCCTTGGTGGCAGCCGCCGGTTGCGTTTGCGCCAAACCGGACAACGCCATGGCCAACAACAAAAAGATCGTGCAAGTCGCGCGCATGAGTGTCACAGATTCCTTTGGTTTCCGTTGCCGTTCTGCCTGCCGAAACCAACCACAGAGAAAAGCGGCCCCTGTCCGTTGCGAGGTTACGGGCTGGAAAGGGACTACCCTGTATACGGATTCTCCGCGCTTTCGGCACGATTCGTTTACCTGTTCAGCCGCTTCCCGCCCGATGGTCGGGTCCTTGGCAATCCCTGCAGAGTCCCTGGATATTCGCGCCGAGCCCCGGATACGCCGTGCCGATTTCACTGCCACGCTCCCCAACGTCCGGCTAGATTTCGTTGCCTTTGTACATTGCCGCCACATAGTCGGCATAGCCGTTGAAGGGCTGCGTGGGTTCCACATCCATCGTGGGGATGCGTTTGTCGGTGGCCTGGCTCCAGCGTGGGTGCGGCCGCTTGGGATTGACGTTGGCATAGAAACCATACTCGGCAGGGACGGCGTCGTTCCAGAAAGTGCTGGGCTGGTTCTTGACAAACTCAATCTTCACCACGCTCTTGATGCTCTTGAACCCATATTTCCAGGGGACGACGATGCGCACCGGCGCGCCGTTCTGCTTGGGGAGCGGTTTCCCATAGATGCCCGTGGCCACCAGTGTCAGCGGGTTCATGGCTTCATCCATGCGCAGGGCCTCGTAGTAGGGCCACTTGTACCACGGCTGCTGCACCATGCCCGGCATTTCCTTGGGACGGTAGGCAGTCCACCAACGCACGAAGCGGGCTTCGGGCTTGGGCTCCACCATGCGGATCAGGTCAGCCAGCGGAAAGCCGGTCCAGGGAACCACCATGCTCCAGGCTTCCACGCAACGGAAGCGGTAGACGCGCTCCTCCTGCTGCATGCGGCGTCCCATCTCGTCCAGGTCCAACTTCATCGGCCGATTCACCAAGCCAGTGATTTCCACCTGCCACGGTTGCGTTTGGAAGCGGCCCACCGAATTCCGCACCTGTTGCTTGTCGGTTGTGAATTCGTAGAAGTTGTTGAAGCCGGTGGCGGCGGCCTCCGGGCTGATGTCCGGGCGAGTGAAGGCAGGGTTGCGCTTGCCATTGCGGAAGGCTCCGCTGGCAGGGACTGCCTGCGCAGCAAGATCGTGTTCCGTGCCGGCCCATCCGGCCAACCCAAAGCCTGCCGCCAGCAGCAACTGACGGCGATTCGTCCAGGCGCTTTCCGGAGCTGCGTCCTGCTCAGGCAGGTTCCATGGTCGTTGTTTGGGAAACAGCATTCTGGTTCACCTCAGGCGAAGAAGGCATCCGGCGGCAGCCCCTGCCGCGCGGTGCGTGCGTCGTCGCTCCCTGAATAGATGCGAGCGCGATGGAATTCTATTCCCAGTCTCATCGCGCATTCCAGGGGCCTGCTTCCATTGTGAACGATGGTGGATTCCCCCCGCGCGCGTGGTGACCGGCACTGGC
>JALOKO010000378.1 GCA_025456495.1 Bryobacterales bacterium
GGATTCCCGGTTCGCAAGACCGCCGGATTCCCCGCGAATCGTCTGTTGGTGAACGCATCCACTTGATACAGCGCAAGTGCCATATGTTGATTATGGGAAACTGTCGGGGACCTGCGCAATGCTACAGTGGACAGCAGAGTCCGATTTCATGTGGTATCGATTGCTCTTTGCATTCCTGGTCTCTCTCGCGGCGTATGCACAGCCCACTCTCAGCCTGCCTGAAGCGGTTGACCGCGCTTTGGCCAGACATCCGCAACTCAGCGTCGCGGCCCTGGAAGTGGATAGCCAGCAGGGCCTGAAGCTGCAGGCGGGCAAGACCTACAACCCCAGCCTGAACTTCCAGTTGGAGGATGTGCGCGCCTGGCAAAGTCCGGGCTTTCGCGCCACCCAGGATGGCGAGTATTTCGCCTTCCTTCAGCAGCAATGGGAACTGTTCGGCAAGCGGCAGCGACGCACCCAGCAGGCCGATGCCGCCGTCCGTATCGCCATGTTGGAACAGGACCTGGCGCGTCGTCAGATTGCTCTTCGCGTCAAGGCGGCCTACTGGCAGGCCCTGGGCGCCCAACAACGCCGTGCGTTGCTGAACGAGAATCTCGAAAACTTTGCCCGCATCGTGGAATACCACGAAGCACGGGTTCGCGAGGGCGCCATGGCGGAGGCTGACCTGCTGCGCATTCGCCTGGAGCGGGAGCGCCTGCTGCTGGATTTTCAGCAGGCCAGCCTGGACGCCCAGCGCGCCCGCATCCTGCTGCAACTGGCGATGGGTGAAGACGACTTCGATGCCGTTTCGCTCACGGAAACCCTGGGCGAATCGCCCGCCGATCCGGCCTTCGACACCAATCCGGTCCTCGCCCTCGCGCAGCGCGTGGAGCTGGCCATCCGCCGTGTAGCCGTGGAGCAGGCGGGTTCCACCATTCTGCTGGAGCGGGCCAACGCCCGGACTGACCTCACCTGGCTGGCCGGCTATAAGCGCGCCGGTCCCTTTGATTCCCTGGTGCTGGGCGCGCAGTTTGACCTGATGCTGCGCAACCGCAACGAAGGCAACATCGCCAGCGCCCAGGCTGAGCAACGTCAATCGCAGGCCTTGCTGCGCGCTGCCCAGCAGATGGTCCGCGCGGAAGCCGAAGCGGCGCTGGAAAGCTACCGCATTCGCCGCCAACAGTTGCAACGCACGCTGCCGCAGCTTCGCCGTCAGGCGCAGGAAACGGCTGAGATCGCTGAGGCGGCCTACCGCGAAGGCGGCAGCGATCTCCTGCGCTTGCTGGATGCCCAGCGCGTCCGCATCGAAGCCCGGCAGGTCTTCGTCGAAGCGATGGTGGCCTATCACGTCAGCTTGGTGGAACTGGAAGCCGCCCTGGGGGTGCCGCAATGATCTGTCGTCTACCGCGCCTCTTCGCGCTGTGCCTGGTCTTCCTTGCCTCCTGCGGCAGCCAGCCGGACGCGCCCTCCGCACCTGCGCCCGTATCCAGCCCCGCCGCTGCCGCCGAAGACGCGCGCCTGGTGGAACTCACACCGGAAGCCCTCCGCCAAATTTCCATCCTCGCCGAAGTGGCTCAGCCGCGCCGCCTGTCCCGCGTGCTGTCCACCGCCGGTCGCATCACCATGAATGAGAATCGCACCTGGCGCGTGGGCGCGGTCACTGATGGTCGCATCGTCGATATCGCGCGCAACGTCGGCGATACCGTCCGCGAGGGCGAACTGCTGGCTCGCATGTTCAGTCACGAGATCCACGAAGCCCGCGCCGAGTTTGCCCGCGCCAAGTCCGAGCTCGCCCGCCTGCAGAGCCGTCGTACCTTTCTGCAGACGTCCCGCGACCGCGCCCAGCGCCTCTACGCACTCAAGGCGGCCTCCCTGCAGCAGGTTCAGCAGGCAGAAGCCGAACTGCTTGACCAGGAAGGCGAAATCCGCAACGCTGAGACGGAACTCGAACGGACCCGCTTTCACCTGGAGGAGTACCTTCGCGTGAAGCTGGAGTCCAACAACTCCGTGCGTGTTGCCGGCTTCCCGGAAAGCGATCTGCTGCCCATTCGTTCGCCTGCTTCTGGCGCCATCATTGAGCGCACCGTCACCCCCGGCACTGTCGTGCAACCTGCCACCACGCTCTTCGTGGTGTCTGACCTGCGGAACGTTTGGATGATCGCCGCCGTACAGCAGCAGGACCTCTCCCTGGTTCGCATGGACGCTCCCGTCCAGGTGCGCATCCAGGCCTATCCAGAGACGGCATTCGCCGGCCGCGTGCGTTGGATCGGCTCAGAGCTTGACCCCTCCACCCGCACCGTGAACGTGCGTGTGGAACTGCCCAATCCCGCGCTGCACCTGCGCCCTGAGATGTACGCGTCAGCGGACATTGCGCTAGCGGATTCCGAGGAAGGCCTCTTCCTGCCCCAGCAGGCCATCCAGGAATTGAACGGGCAGGCCGTCGTGTTTGTGGAACTCGACGCAGGGCGCTATGCCGTGCGCCCGCTGCAGAGTGGCCCCGCCATGGACGGCAAGCGCCGTGTGCTGTCCGGGCTAAGCGCGGGTGACCGCGTGGTGGTGGAAGGCAGCTTTCTGCTGAAGTCGAAACTGCTGGAGGCGTCGCTGGCGGATTAGCCGCCGTTCGCGACGTTCATCGCCATGCTGCATCGCATCATCCACTTTCATCTGGACAACCGCTGGCTGGTGGTGGTGGGCTTGTTGCTGCTGCTGGCCATTGGCTACCAAGCAATCACCACCATTCCCCTGGAGGCCTTTCCTGACCTCACCCCCAACCAGGTCACCATCGTCACCTCGGCCCCCGCGATGGCGCCCGACGAAGTGGCTGACCTCGTCACCTTCCCCATTGAGAGCGCCGTCATGGGCCTGCCACGCGCCCAGGGCGTGCGCTCCATCTCCAAGCTTGGACTGTCGATGGTGACCATCGCCTTTGACGATGGCGTCAGCATCTACTTCGCGCGACAGATTGTGAACGAGCGCCTGCAGGAAGCCCGCAACCGCATTCCCGCCGGGCTGGAGCCCACCCTTGGCCCCGTGGCCACCGCCTTCGGTGAGGTCTACCAGTACACCGTTCATGGTGAGGGCTACACTCCCATGGAGCTGAAGACCATCCACGAATGGATGGTGAAGAACCAGTTGCGCACCGTGCCCGGCGTGAACGAAGTAAATACCTGGGGCGGGGAAACGCAGCAGTACCAGATTGTCATCGATCCCATTCGTCTGCAGTCCTATGGCCTCACCGTCAGCGACATCTATGCGCGAGTGGAAGAGAACAACCTCAACTTCGGAGGCGGATACATTGAGCATGCCTTTGAGCAGTACACGGTTCGCGGATTGGGCCGTGCACGGACGCAGCAGGACCTGGAAAGCATCGTTGTTCTGGCGCGCGCCGGCACCCCGGTGCTGCTACGCGATGTGGCCACAGTGCGCACCGGCGCCATGCCTCGTCAGGGCGCGGTGACGCGTGATGGCAACGGCGAAACCGTCTCCGGCATGGTGATTATGCTGAAGGGCGAGAATGGTCGCGACGTCATCGCCCGCGTCAAGCAGAAGCTCGCCAACCTTCGCCTCCCTGAGCGTGTCCAACTCATTCCCTTTTACGATCAGTCCACCGTCATCAACTCCACCATCGGCACCGTCAGCCGCAATCTCATTGAGGGTGGCTTACTGGTGTTGTTGATCCTGTTGCTGTTTCTGGGGAACTTCCGCGCGGGGTTGATTGTGGCCGCCGTCATTCCCCTTTCCATGGTCTTCGGCTTCCTGGGCATGATCGCCTTTGGCATCAGCGCCAACCTGATGAGCCTGGGCGCCATTGACTTCGGCATGATCGTCGATGGCGCTGTCGTGATGATGGAGAACTCCGTCCGGCGTCTGCAGCGGCGCGATGGCGATACCCAGCCCGGCGCAACCGCCGCCCCCTTTGACGCACGCGAGCGCATCCGCGCCGCCGCCACCGAAGTGGTGCGTCCCATCGTCTTTGCCGTAGGCATCATCATCGCCGTCTACCTGCCCATCTTCACCCTGGAGGGGTTGGAAGGCCGCATGTTCCGTCCCATGGCCATCACCGTCTGCAGCGCGCTGCTGGGCTCGCTGCTGCTGTCTTTGACGGCTGTTCCGGTGATGGCCAGCCTCTTTCTCAGCAAGGGTACGAAGCCACATGGCGAACGTCTCTTCAACCGCTTCCGGGATGGCTATCTGCGTCTGCTCACGTGGGCCTTTGCCCATCGTGCCGGTGTGCTGGTGGCTGCCGTGCTGGTGATGGCCGTGGCCATTGGCTCGCTGGGCTTCATCGGCACGGAGTTCATGCCGCGCCTGGACGAAGGCTCCATTCTCATCCAGTCGCTGAAGTTGCCGGGCATCGCGCTGACAGAATCTTCCCGCCTCAGCACGCAGATGGAGAAGGTGCTTCTGGAAGTGCCGGAGGTCACCAGCATCGTCAGCAAAATCGGACGTCCGGACTTCGCCACCGAAGCCATGGGCATCTACGAAGCCGACGTCTATGTGATGCTGAAGCCCCGGGAACAGT
>JALOKO010000025.1 GCA_025456495.1 Bryobacterales bacterium
GGTCTCCAGGAGTGGCTCCGCCGCCCGGGACAGGTTCGGCACCAGAATTCCCGTGCTTTCCATCAACTGCGTGCTGCGCTCAAACGCCGCCAGGCTCTGGTTGACGTTCCAACTTGCTGGAGGACTCGCGACGGTTTCCGCGCCCGCGCCTGCCGCACCCCCTTCGGCGTTTTGTCCGAAAATCGAAACCCCACTCACCACCAGCATCACAGCCAGCGCCAGTAACCCTCGCACAGTGCAATCCATTCGATTCCTCATCCGCATTCCTTGGCTTCCTTACCAATATACGCGGTACTCCCACTGCCTCTGCACGCGATCATCCTTACCCCCTCTAGGATCTGTCCGGGATTCCGGTTTTCGTACTGTTTCGCGCACACAGCCATTGAAGCGCCATGGTTTAGGTGACATGATTGAAAGGAATTGAGGGAGCACGACACCGAATGAATTTGGCATCGAAGTATACCCGCACGGAGCTGCTAGAAGACGGCGAAGTCCAAAAATGGCACGGCACTGACCGTTCCACCGGAGGCAGCGTCGTGCTGTATCTCTACACGGGGTCGATGGATAGCCGCCAATCCCCGGCCCAGTTCCCCAGCAGCCGCATCACTGAGCGACTCGCGGATGGGCACTTCCGCGTGGAGAGCGGCGTCTTCGGGTTGTCCCCCTGCGTGATCTGTTCCGAACAGCCGTCGGCGGCATCCTCAAAGCCGGCAGTATTGCCCGTCGCCCTCGCCTCCGGCCTTGCGGGGGCCACAGCCACCGACGCTGCAGCGGAAGCGGACATGGGCGAGTTCACGGCCCTCTTTGGCGCCGCCATGCAGCAGCCCGCCGCACCCCAGCCCCAGCAGGAGGTTCCAGCGATCCCGGATCTCGCCGAATCAGCCGCCTCGGTGGCGACGCCAGGCTCCCCTTCCGCTCCCGCGGCTGTTCCTTCTGAAATGTCCACGCCTGCCCCCATCGTTGCGCAGGATCCCCCCACGCCTCCCGCACCCCCGGCGCCCCCGGCGCCCCCGGTTGCAGGCGGAACCTTCACGCAGATGTATCTGGCCGTAGATCCCAACCGTGTCGGTTGGGTGGGCAGCGCCAACATCCAGCGCAACCCGGAACCGGAATCCGCCGCGCCAGCCGCCCCGGTTGAGGCAGCCAAGTCTCCGTCCGTGGAACCGCCCGCTGAGACGGTCGCGCCCCAGCCTTCCCAAGTGGGTGCATTTACTGAAATGTACGCCGCGCTAGATCCTGCCGCGTTGGACGCCATGGCATCTGCGCCACCACCGGAGACTCCCCTTCCGCCTGCGGTGGATACCCCGGAGCCCGGCTCGTTTACCGAGTTGTTCCGTGCCGCGGAGCCCGCCCCGCTTGCCGCTCCACTTGCCCACTCGACCCCATCGCCAGTTGCCGCGCCGTCCATCTCCCCGGACCGTGCGCCCGCGCCCGCCGCCGATGCTCCTGGCGAATTCACCATGATGTTCCAGCCGGAGCCGCTTGAGTCCGGGACATCCGCGCCCGCTCTGGTGGACGATCCCTTCGCCGCTCCAAGCGCTCCCATGGCCCCGGTGGCCGATGCGTTTGCCCTGCCGCTGGGCGACCCGGCCCCGCCCGTGGTCTCTGATTCCTTTGAAACTGCGGCGTTTCTTGTTGCAGCTCCCAATGAGTCCGCGGTGACGCCCCCAGCCGCCCCGGTTGCGCCCGCCGCGGATGTTCCTGCTCTACAGGTGCCCGCAACCAAGCCCTCCGGCGGCGATGCGCCGGGCGAGTTCACCCTGATGTTCCAAACAGGACTCAGCGAAGCTCCATCCGAGGAACCCAGCAAGCCGAAGTCCCCCACCTCCAGCGGGACCTTCTCGCAATCCTACGTATCCACCGACGAAATGCCGGTGATGTTGGAACCCCTGGACGGCCCACCGGTGACTGCGCCGAAGCCCACCGACTCGCCACGGCCCATGACTGCGCCCGTGCCGCCAACGCCACCCGTTGCCCCGAAGCCCACCGAACCGCCTGTCGGGGAGTTTACGCAATTGTTTGCGGCGGCCAACCCCGTGGATCTGGACGCCACCGCCCCCTTGGCCATGAGCGACGTTCCGCCCCCCGCACCCGTCGCTCCCCTGGCGCCTGAAGCTCCCCTGGCTCCGGCAGCCCCCCTGGCGCCTGAAGCTCCCCTGGCTCCTGAAGTTCCCCTGGCGCCCGTGCCCCCCATCGCCGCACCGCCAGTAAGCGCTCAGAAGTCTGGCTCAGCCATGGAACCGGGCGAGTTCACCAAGTTCTTCCAACCTGGCGAGTTGGAAAAGGTCCGCGATGAAGTGATGGCCCAGCGTTCGCAACCGGCGTCGGCGTCATCCCCCGCGCCGGTCGCGGCGCCATCGCCAGCCGCCGCGCCCGCACCAGCTGAGGCTCCCGGCGATTTCACGATGATGTTCAACTCCGCTGACCTTGGCGCGGCCCCGCCGGTCACGCCGCTGGCTGGTTCGGCCGCCCCCGCGGCGGACGCCCCTTCCTCTGGCGCCGACAGTGCCGCGTCCAGCGGACAGCCCGGCGACTTCACCATGATGTTCAACTCCGCTGACCTCGGTTTGGCGCCTCCCGCTGAGGCTGAAAGTGGCGCGTCCGGCGTGCTGCCTCCACCCAGCGTCCCTTCCGCGCAGTTTCCTCCCGCGCCGTCCGATTCCTCTTCCCCATCCAGCCCTGGAGGATCGTCCTTCACTGAGTATTTCCGTGCCGCCAATGTGGAAACTGACTTTGGCGGGTCCGGGTCACTTTCCCAACCGGGAGACTCGGCCGCGCCGGTGCCCTTGCCTGAGACGCCCGCTTCCGCCTTCGATGCTCCTTCCGCATCCCAGGGTCCGGCGAACCCTGCGTTGGCCGTCCCCGCCTACGACGCTGGCTTCGGGTCTGGCGGCGCCACGCAGTTCTTCCAAATGCCTGCGTCCACCGCGGCGCCCCAAGCGCCCATGGGTCCCGTCGAACAGGTGGGCCCGGGCGAGTACACCCGGATGATCTCCGGCGAAGACCTTCGCCTGGCCATGGAGCAAGGCCCCGGTGGACCGTCTGGCGCCGCCGGCCCTGGTGTGCCCCCGGCTGGTGGCTCAGCAATGCCTGGAGGTATGGGAATGCCCGTTCCGGGTGTTACCCCTCCGCGGGTCAGCGGACCCTACGTGCAGGGCCCCAACATCAGTGCGTCCGGCGTCTCGGCGCCACAGTTCGGCGCGCCTTCCGTTCAGGCGCCCCACCTTAGCACTCCACAGATGAGTGGTCCGCACATGAGCGCCCCACACATGTCCGGACCCAGCGTCAGTGGCTCCGGCGTCACCGGACCCAGCATGAGCGGTCCTCAGGTGAGCGGCCCCAACGTCAGCGGAGCCGGCCTCAGCGGCAACCCCATGCAGATGGCCGCACCGGGTGGCGCGCCCGCCGCGCCAGCCCCCGCCCCGGTCCCCGTCGGAGCCCCCACCGCCGGAGGCTCATCCGCCAGCAAGATCATCATCTTCGTGACGATCATCGTCACGGTGATCGCCGTCTCGCTGGTGCTGATGGTGGCCTATTTCGCCCTGAAGGGATAAGCGCAACGTTGCGCGTAGCGACATCGGCCGGTAAACTGCCGGGGTCCCGATGCGGGCGGGCCTTGCGCGAAGGCCGCCCGGCAACGGGGAATTCCGATGCGTGCTGGAGCCCTTTCCTTTCGGGCTGTTGGCTACACTAGAAGGAGAAGGAGCCGTCGCCAGCGACTGCCCAACGCCATCATGCCCTCCCCGCGCGCCTACTTTGACCATAACGCCACCACACCGCTGGCACCTGAGGTGCTCGATGGCATGGTGGAGGTCCTGCGCGATGGCTACGGCAACGCGTCCAGCATCCATCAGGAAGGCCAGCACGCGCGGCGACTGGTTGACCATGCGAGGCGCGCAGTGGCCGCCCTCCTGCATGCTGACCCACGCGAGGTGGTGTTTACCAGCGGAGGCACAGAGGCCGACAACACCGCCATCTTTGGCGCCATCGCCGCCACTGCCCTGCCGCGCAAGCACTTCGTCACCACGACGATGGAGCACCCCGCCGTTCTGCACGCGGCCGATGCCCTGGAGT
The DNA here is from genome assembly GCA_025456495.1 of Bryobacterales bacterium. Taxonomy (GTDB): domain Bacteria; phylum Acidobacteriota; class Terriglobia; order Bryobacterales; family Bryobacteraceae; genus JACTMJ01. The sequence continues at coordinate 4,075 of JALOKO010000025.1, forward strand.
CACAAGGCGTTGGCGTTACGCGCGTACCGGTGAGCGGCAGCGGTGTCGTCAGCCCGGAGGCGATCCGCACAGCGATTACGCCGGAGACTGTGCTTGTGAGCGTCATGCACGCCAACAACGAAACCGGCGCCATTCAGCCGATTGCCGAGATTGCCCGCGTCTGTCGCGACGCCGGTGTCCTGCTGCACTCGGACGCTGTCCAAAGCGTGGGGAAGATTCCCGTGGACGTGCGGGAGTTGGGGGTGGACTTCCTCGCTGTCAGCGGGCACAAGATTGGGGCGCCCAACGGAGTGGGCGCACTGTATATGCGCAAAGGGGTGGCCTGTGCACCGTTGCTGCATGGCGGAAAGCATGAGCGCGGTCGCCGCCCCGGCACGGAGAACGTGGCGGGTATCCACGGCTTTGGAATTGCCGCTTCTGTTGCTGATAGTGCCTTGTTATCGAAGGCGAATTACATTGAGCACTTGCGAGACGAGTTCGAAATGTCGCTTATGGATAGGATTCCGATGGTGCGTGTGAATTGCGCGCAGAGTCCACGTCTACCCAACACCTCCAGCCTCTGTTTTCCTGAGGTGGATGGTGAACCGATGGTGATCGCGCTGGACCTCAGCGGCTTTGCGGTTTCCAGCGGAGCGGCGTGCTCCAGCGGATCAGTGGAGCCCTCTCATGTGCTCACGGCCATCGGGCTTTCCCGGCAGGATGCTCGGAGTTGCATCCGCGTCTCCCTGGGGCCATCCAACACTCGGGAGCAGGTGATGGCGCTGGTCGAATCCCTCACCGCGGCCGTCGCGCACCTGCGGCGCTTGTCGCCGACGATGACCTCTCAAGGGAACCGTTGATGGCTGGAAGAACATTCATGATGCGCGAGAAAGACGGAATCGCAAACGACAATTCCTCCCGGATTGCGGTGGCGATGAGCGGTGGCGTGGACAGCTCAGTGGTGGCGGCGCTGCTGCACTCGCAAGGCCGTAACATCGTTGGGATGACGATGCAGTTGTGGAACCAGCGGCGTTTGCCCGAAGTGGCCAGCGAAGGCGCAACCGGACGCTGTTGCTCGCTGGATGATGTCTACGACGCCCGCTATGTCGCCAGTCAGGTGGGGATTCCCTACTATGTGGTCAATTTTGAGGACCGCTTCGAGCAGCATGTCGTCAAGCCCTTCGTCCAGGACTACCTGGAAGGCAAAACTCCAATCCCATGTACCCTTTGCAATAACTTCATCAAGTTCGACCAGTTCCTGGATATGGCCGCAAGCGTGGGTGCGGGGATGGTGGCGACAGGGCACTACGCGCGGATCCGCCAAGATCCGCATAGCGGACGATGGCAGTTGTTGCGCGCCGTAGACGACACCAAGGACCAGACGTATTTTCTGTTCGGCCTCACCCAGGAACAGCTCTCCCGCACGCTCTTTCCCCTGGGCGAGATGCGGAAGGAGGACGTGCGCGAGTTGGGCAGGCAGTTGCAAGTCCCCATCGCCGATAAGCCGGATAGCCAGGAGATTTGTTTCGTGCCCAACGGTGACTACGCCGCATTCATCGATGCCTATCTTCGGGAGCAGGGGCTGGAAGCAGCGGCCACAGAGGGCCAGATTCTGGATGAGGAAGGGAAGTCACTTGGCAGGCATCGCGGGGTTCACCACTTCACTGTGGGCCAACGAAAAGGAATTGGAGTGGCCAGGGCCGAACCGCTGTATGTGATCGCCACGGAACCCTCCTCCCAAACCGTTGTTGTCGGGGCAGGGGACTCTTTGTTCCGGAAGCGGATGCGAGTGCGCGACGTGAACTGGATTTCCATCGCCAAACCCGAGCAACTGTTGCGCGCACAGGTGCGGATTCGGAACCGTCATCGCCCCTCTTTTGCAGATGTTTGGGTGAACAAGAGCGAGAATCGGGTTGAAGTTCTTTTCGATGACCCGCAGCGCGCGATTACGCCGGGACAAGGTGCGGTCTTCTACCAGGATGACCTTGTTCTGGGTGGCGGATGGATTGATCAGGCCCTGTCGGATGAGGCGTAGAAGGCCAGTTAGTGTTTGTTTGGGAACACGTTACGGTGTTTGTCTCATCTTGTACATGAAGAGTTGCCTGTAACTTTCACGGTGAAAACACGTTCGCAGCTCAGGAACTGGACTGAATATCTGCTCGCGCGGACTGTGGTTGGTTGCGTGGGCGCCTTGCCGAGACGCTGGGGCCTGGGCTTGGCGCACCTCGTTGCCCACGGTTTGCGTCGAGCGGTTCCTCGGCTGTCGCAGGTAGCCCAACGGAATGCGCAGTTGGTGGATCTTGCCTCGCGACCCGACGCTGGCCCGGCCCTGGAAATTGGCGTCTTCGATTCGGTTGCTCGTTTGCTTTGGGTTACGGCGATAATTGCAAGTAATACCTCCAATAGTGACGCCAAACGATTGCAATTATTAGGGGAATTCGTTTCCATCGAAGGCTTGGAGATTGTTCAAGAGGCCCTTGCGCTTGGCAGGGGGGTCCTGTTCGCTACAGGCCACATGGGGAACTGGGAACTCAGCGCCCTTGCGTTTGGCGCGATGGTGACACCCATGGATGTGATGGCCCGGCCCCTGGACAACCCCTTGCTGGACCGCTGGATGACCGGAATTCGAGAGTCGACCGGCAATCGTGTCCTTGCCAAATCCGGGACTTTGCGCGAGGTGATGCGCGCCCTGCAGCACAACCGGGCGGTTGGATTTCTGATTGACCACAACGTGATTTCACCGGATCGCTGCTTCATCCGTTTCCTGGGGGTGGAGGCCTCCGCCAGTGCGGTATTTGCCAAGATTGCCGCCCGCAGCGGGGCCGCCGTCATTCCTGGCTTTTGCGTTTGGGAAGCCGCCAGGCAGCGTTACGTCTTGCGGTTCTACCCACGAGTGCACATCACAGGCGACGCCCAGGCGGATACCCAGCGCATCCACTCATGTCTGGAAACCGTAATCCGCCAATACCCTCACCAGTGGCTGTGGATTCATCGACGTTTCAAAACGAGGCCGGATGGCGAACCGGATTTGTATTCCGAACTAAGATAACGTGAGAGCTTTGATTGCTAAGGAGATCGTGCGTGTCTGCTTTTGAAGCGGTTTTCTTTGACTTCGATGGCGTGTTGGTGGATAGCGAGCCGATTCATTTCGCGGCCTGGCAGGAAGCGCTGGCTCCGTTTGGCGTTTCGGTTCCGTGGGATCCGTACTATCACCGCTTCATGGGATTGGAGGATCGGGCGGCGATCCGAATGCTGGCCGAGGAACTCAATCCACCGCGGACACTGGAGGAACTTTGGCCAGCCTTTGCGGAGAAACAACGGATCTTCAGCCGCCGGATCCATGCAGCGCCTCAGGTGCCGCCGTCGACACGGGCCGTGATTGCGCTGTTGAGAGAGGCCGGATATAAGCTGGCGGTGGTGACCTCCAGTTCGGGCGCCGAGGTGCGACCCTTATTGGAAAGCAACGGAGTCTATACCCACATGGACGCCTGCGTGTACGCCGAGGACGTTCGCCACAAAAAGCCGGATCCCGAACCGTATCTGACGGCGAAGGCGCGCTTGGGGGTGCAGCGTGCGCTGGTGCTGGAGGATTCTCCAGCAGGAATGGCGAGCGCCCGCGCCGCTGGATGCGAGGTTCTGACCGTCACCGAGGTGGGCGCAGTTGGGAAATTGCTGTGCGCCGCGTTGGGTCTTTCTGGCGAGGGATGTTCGTGAGTTGACATAATATGTATTATCGGCGTTTTTGAGGCTGCGGCTTTGGGCTGAGGGCGTGGGATCCGCTCATCTCGTCACATCAAGGAGGCAGCCTTGAGCGCAGCTGTAATGCCAGCTAGCCGCGGGCCAGCGGGCAGGCCGAATGTGGGCCTGCCTGATTGGGCGGCCCGGGGGAATTGGACCCCCATGCCCAACGCTTTCTTTACCCACGTCATGCGGGCCTGCAGCCAGTTCGAGCAGGCCGTGCTCGCGCTGGTGCTGTTTCGCACCGCAGGCGATGCCCAGCGCGGCCGCCCCACATGGGTCAGACTTTCCGAAGAGCAGCTGGCCAAACACCTGGACGGGCACCCCAACGGCATCAGCCGCGCGATCGGGAACCTCGAGGAGATGGGCGCGATTGAATCGCGCCGCGTGGGCCGCGCAAAGGAGTACCGCGCGGTGGTGGAGGCGTGGGATAAGCTGGCCCCACGGACGCCACGCAAGATCGAGCCGAAGCGGTCGGTGGCCGCACTCGCAGAAGACCTGCCCGTCGCCGCCCTGCGCGAAAACGCACCCGCCGAAGTGGCGCCCGCCGCGGATCCTACTGTGTTCGTCATTCTGCCCGGCGAAAAGTCCAAGAGAGCGCTGCGGGAGGTCTGCCCCGCCGGTGATGGCTGCTGCCTGGTGCAAGCCCATGCGGCGAACAAACCGGGAACGATTCCCACACTTGAGTGTGGTGATCGTTCGCCTTCCATTCTCCCTGTGGCGAACAAACAGGGAATGATTCCCACACTGGAGTGTGGTGATCGTTCGCCAGATGTTCGCCCTGTGGACGACGGCGATGGTGTACCGGTGTTGCTGAATGGGGATTTCCAGGAGTTTTACGCGTTGATCGATGGCCTACTGAGTGCCAAGCTGGCGCAGCAGCCACCGATGGCGATCCTGGAGACGCAGTTCGCGCGGATGAAAGCGGCGGATGTGCCGCTGGATTACCTGGAGACGCGGCTGCGGCTGCGGCTGCCGAAGTTCCGCAGCTACGGGCTACTGGAACACGTGGTATCGGACTGCATCGCGGCGGTGCAGCAAGCGCGGGCCAGCGGGGAGCAGGCGCGGCAGCGCCGGGCGGAAGGTCGCGGCGGCGCGGTGGATGCGGTGGAGATCCGCAAGCAACTGCGGGCGCAGGCGGTGCAACTGCCGGCGGATCCAGCGTACAGCGAGGTGCAGGGGCTGCTGCACCAGGCGGCGGATGATGCGGAGCGGCACGCTGAGGATATCGTGCACCTGGACATGCACCTGGAGAACGTGGAAACGGCGCTGGCGAATGTCGCCGAGGAAACGCTGACGGCGAAACAACGGGCGGATGTGGAATCGGCGGTGGAGCGCGAGGTTAGACCGCACCGCGACCGGATGGCGGCTCCGCAATTCGCCGCTCTGCGTGCGCAGGTGTTCCGCGCGCAGCTATTCGCGCACCTGGGACTGCCGCGCATCCGGCTACTGTGGGCCTAGGAGGGGCATGCCGCTGGTGTTATGGGTTTGTGGTGTGGGGACCGTCACGCTGTGGGTGGTGCTGATCCGCTTGGCGTGGCAAGACATGGCTGATCGAAAAAAAGGAGGCGTGGATCCACAATGATTACGCGCGCGGGGGTGGGGAAGGTTTTGGATACGGAGGTCATGAGTGACGCGCTTCCCTGCCCCCGCTGCATCGCGCCCGTGCGACACGGGATGCTGCGCTGGCTGCGGGAACGCCGCGGGGCGCGGGAACGGCGTCAAAAACAGAGCGTGCTGGCGGGGCTGGCGCGCAAAGAAGGGAGGCAAGGCAGTGCTTCATGATGATCGGGTATTCGAACTGATGGAGGCGGCTGCGGCTGCGGGGAACGCGATCGGGTCCACCGGATCCAGCGTGTTCGATTTTTTAGCCGACGCGCAGAGCGGTGGCGTGGTGGCGTATGCCCCGCTGGTGGAACTGACGGATGAGGACGCGGATCGGCTGCTGGCCTGGATTCGTGGCTGTGCCCAGGTGGCGCATCACACGGGTGATGTGGACTGGCTGACCGGGCAGGCTGTGTTGTGGCTGTGTGAGGCGCGGGCGGCGCGTCAGCAGGGGCAGCGTGGCCAGGCTGTACTGAAGGCGCGGCTGGCGGAAAGCGCGGCGGCGCTGCTGGCGCGGGCCTTCAGTGGCATGGACTCGCGCGGTGCACTGGATGAGATCGAGAGGTGGCGGTAATGGCGCAACCCCAGCGGGCAACGCTCACGGTCCTCGGTGAGGACGGCAGCGACGATGTAGCGATCCAGGTGGACTTCGACCCACCGATGGATCGCAAGCGGGTGTCCGCCGTGGCCTACCTGGCATCGATCGCCCTGGCCGCGATGCAGGCGGAAGCGGACGGGTTCGCGGTGGACAAGGTGCGGGTGGCTGGGGGCGGAGGATGAGCCCGGTGGCGGACCTGGTGATGCGGCGCGAGCTGGAGCGGTGCGACTTGGAGCAAGCGCTGATCCAGCAACGCGCGGATGTGTTGGCGGGTACGGCACCGGCCTTCCTTGTGGCAATGGGAATCAATGATTGGGATCTGGAGCGCGCGGCGATTCTGCGCGAAGCGGATCCAGCGAGATGGCCTTATCTGTGGACCTGGAATCGTTACCTCGCCAGGTACCGCGGGTGGCCCTGCCGCGTGCGCGTTCGCGGCAGTCTAAATTCCGCGCTGGTTGTGTTTCCGGATGGCTACCAGGTGGTGACCAGCCGGAACGGCCTGCGCAAGCGAGATACCCAAACGACGGTGGGGGCGAATCATTTGGGGCGGCAGGGTGTGCCAGTCCGGGGAGCTACGGGGAATCCGGACCATGTACCCGTCCACGGGGGCGCCGGGGCAGCCTGGTGCAGGAGAGGCCAAGCGTAGCGCCGCCCTTCCCGGCGAGTGCTGGGGAGTTCGCCTGTAAGGGGCAGCCGGAGAGGTGGATCGGCTGCCCCGCTTAGTGGAAGCAGGGCCAAACGCCCTGCTTCCACGCATAACAACGAATACGAAAGGATATGCAAATGCCAGAGGCAGATGGCAAGCGAAGCGCGGCGATTGACCGCGAGATCGACGTGCTGCGGCGCTACTTCGCGCTGCGAGAAGCGGACCCGGCGCTGGCGCCGGTGTACAACCATGGGTTGCCGGAGTTCCACTATCGGTTGGACGGCAGGGTGCGGACACTGAGGCAATTGTCTTGCCGGGTACGCTATCTGGAAGCAGCAGCGGCCCGTGCGGCCCGCGTGCGGGCCTGGCTGTCTACGCCGAGGCCGCGAAAGGCGCTGGCGTGATGAACCATCCAGAATCCATCGCGTCGGCCATGCGTGGTGTGGTGGCCCGCATCGATGAGCGGATCGCGAAGTTGCTGCAGCTTCGCGAGCTACTGCAGGATGAGGCACTAGCGGCGGATCTTCCGCTGCTGTGGCCAAGCTACGGCGGCAAGATGATGATTACCGGGCTGCAGGACTCGAAGGCGCTAGCTGGGCTTGTGGGGATGGAATGGGGCAAGCCCTGGTGGGATAAGGTCAGCACTGCGATCGCGAAGGGGTACCTGGCGCGGATTGCGAACGGGCACCTGGACCTGACGGCGAAGGGCTGGGATTGGCTGAAGCTGAAGCACCCGGTGAACGTGCAGCCACCCGCGCCGCACGCCTCCGCGCTGGGAGAAAAACAGGAAGTAGTGCAGCCAGCCCCCGTTTCCGATGCGCCGCCGCCCGCGCCGCACGCGAAGGTGCGGCAGCCACTATCTGGGGTGTACGCGATCGTGGTGGCGGCTGTGCGTAGCGGCCGCACCACAGAGGAGCGGCTATGGACGCACCCGGAGCTGATTGACACGTGCCCGGGCGAGCTGGAGCGCGTGGTGCGTCTGCTGGTGCGGCAAGGCCACCTGGTGGAGAACCCGGACCGGACGCTGGGGGTGCCCGAATGAGCGGGCCGATCCTGAGCTTCGAGTGCGCGGGCCTGGCGGCGATCGTGGTGTTGCAGCGCCGACGTGGTTGCTGGGCCCTCGGGTGGGCGTGGGAATGTGACCATGACCTCGCGGGTAGCGGCTACGGACAAGAGTACGCGGACCGCGCGCAGGCTATCTGCGCCGGGGTGCGCGAGCTGCTGCGCAGCCTCGACGCGGCGGATCCGCTGAGGCGCAATCCGGCGGTAACTGGCGTGGCGCGGCAGCGGATGGATCGCATCCGGAAGTGGGCGAAGCAGTTGGCGGACCAGCACCGGCCCGTGGCTCAGGCGATGAGCTTGTTTGGGGGTGGGGCGTGACGCTGGACTTCCACTTGATGTTGTTCGCGCTGGTTCTGGCGATCAGTGCACTGACCCTCGCGATCGGGAGGCGCAGATGATTGGACTACTGTGGGACTTCGGTGTGCTGCTGGTCTACGGTTTCGCCATGATGCACCTGGGCCGGTGGTACTTCGCGCGGCGGGCCGCGGAGCGTGAGCGGCGCGCGCTGCAGCGGGCGGCGCAACGATGGGGCCAGGCGCAGGGGGTGCGGTAGGATGCCGATCCGCCCGCACCTGCGCAAGTTCTACCGGGGGGCCGCGTGGGCCGCGGTTCGGGCACGCATCCTGCAGCGCGCCGCGCACGGCTGTGAGCGGTGCGGGAAGCCGAACCACGCGGTGGTGACGGTGATGCGCGATGGGACGGGGCGCTGGTGCGGTGGGGTGAGGGATGGCTGGCGGGATGGGGAGGGGCGGCCGACGGCGCGCCCTACGCTGGTCGCACTGGCGGAGGCGCGGCAGGTGCGCGTGGTGCTGACGATCGCGCACCTGAATCACCTGGCTGGGGACGATCGGGACGAGAACCTCCAGGCACTATGCCAGCGATGCCACCTGGCCCACGATCAGCGGTGGCACCAGGCTCAGGCGCGGCGGACGCGGGCGGCGCGGGCTGGGCAGGCGTGGCTGATAGATGCGGCGCTGCCGGCGTCGGTAGAGGATGTACGGGAGGATACCGATGGGGAAGTTCTGGAGAGCACTGACAGGTTTCGTGCGGAGGCTGCTGGGTAACAGCGCTCCGATGATGGAGCACCTGGTTGACCTGGCGCTGCCGATCGTGGCGCGGCTGGCCGAGGCCACGCGCGCGGAATCGGACGATGTACTGGTGGAACTGGCCCACAGCTACCGGCACCCGGAGGTGCTAGGCCCCGGCCGTTCGCGGAACGACATCCTGCGGGCGCTGGCGGTGGCTGTGCTGCGGGACGTGTCCGGGCTGCAGTTGCGCAGCCGCTGGTTCGAGGCAGCCATCGCGTTGGCGCTGGTGCGACGCCAGGTGGAAGACGAAGGAGAACCGGGACTTGCGCCTGGCGGTAGCACGCCGCACGCTGGCTAAGCGGCGCGGATGCCGCGCAGTAGGGCGTATTCGTCCTGCAACACCTGTTCGATGGAGGCGGGGCATAGCCCGAAGCGCGCAGCCAGGTGACTGACGCTGGCGCCCTGCTGGTGCATCACCTGGATGCACTGCCCCAGGCGGTGTGGCTCGTTCGGCGCCAGGTGTGTGCCGCAGATGGGGCAGGAATCCACAACGGCAGCCGCGCCCACGAGGTGTAGTGTGTGGGCGTGGTGCGGATCGTGTTCTACTCCCAGCAGGTAATCTGGCGACACCTGGAATTGTTCACACAAGCGAAGGATGGTAGTCAGCAGCACGTCGGCGCTGAATCCGGATTCCAACGTATGCAGGGTGGATCCGGCGATGCCTGTCTCACGGGCCAGGGCGCGCAGGGACAGGTGGTGCATGCTTCGAAGGGCGATGATGCGCCGCGGAAGAATCGACTTCAGGGTGTGCTGCATGGTTGGGCTCGGAATTGGGCTGCATTGCGGGCCTTGGTGTGTTCGGTGTGGCGGTGCGCCGTTCGGCGCGGCGAAACAGACGGTAACGTCTGGAACATTTCCATGGGAATCTGTTACAGAGGTTACCCATGCGCACCAGTTTACCCGCTTCGCATCTTTCCCTCAAGACATTGGCAGTGCGACAGTTACGCGACCGCGTGGTGGCGCAGCATGCGCACGTGGTGGCGCCGATCGCGGCGGCACTGGCACGGCGGCTGCCGCCCAGCTTTGACGCTGCGGACTTGGCGGCGGTGGGCATGCTGGCTCTGGTGGAGTGCGCGCTAAAGGCAGCGGCGCTGGAGGCGGATCACCAGGCGGCGTATGTGCGCTGCCGGGTAAGGGGGGCGATGGTGGATAGTGTGAAGAGGGCGGCGTACCGGGATGGGACGCACCTCGAGTTGGTGGACGCGGCGCCGGTGGCGACGGCGGAGGCCTCGCCCGAGGACCTGGCCGCGAAGGCCCAACTGGAGGCGGTGGTGGCCGCGGCGCAGCGGGCGGTGCTGACGGAACGCCAGGCGCAGGTGCTGGCATTTCGACGGCAGGGCATGACTCAGAAACAAACAGGGGAAGCGATGGGCGGGCTGCGGCAGCCATCGGTGATGCAGCACGAACGGCGGGCGATTGAGAAGCTGCGCCAGGCGGTGGTGGCGATGCCGCGGCGCCCAGCGCTGGGCGCGCGCCTGCCACTGCGGCCGCCGCTGGCTGCCTAGTGGGCGTTAGCTATCGGCCCTGATTGGGTGGTCGATTTGCGGGTGGAAAGGCCGGGCAGGAAAAATGTGGCGCAGCCCGTTAAGGAATCGCGGCCGCGCCGGTAGACTGGTTTAACATTGAGCCCCAGAAGTGGGGCGGCGCCATCCGTGGAAAGCGCTGGACGGGCTCGAAGGCCGTCCCTAAACCGCCGCCTGGCGGCCCGGTACTTTGGTACCGGGAACCCGACTCCCGGTTACCAGTGATGCCCGAGGTGTGACGTGATGCCCAAGGGTGGCCTGGTGAAGATTGTAGACCACGCGGGGGAGACCCTGATGTGGGTACCACCGGAAAAGGCGGAAGCGCTGATTGCCGCCGGACAGGTGGAGCAGATGGGCACGCGTCGGAAGCTGCGGGCGCTGCGGGTGCGGGGCGCGGAGCCAGACATGGGAGACCGACGCTTCCAGGTGCGGCGGCCCGGGCTGGGGGCGCCGCACCGCCGTGAAACCTACGAAAACCCACGGGGTGTGTGGACCCTGGATTCCCTGCGCGGGGCCTCGCGCAAGTACTTTACCCGAGTGATGGACGACTGTAAGGCAGCCTGATGGCAGAGCTACGCCCGTGGATGGTGACGGACGAAAGACCCGGCCCGGAGGCGCTGGCGGTGACCGCTGAGCAGGCGCGGTTGCTGGCGCGCTGCTGCAGCGGGTTGACGGTGCGGCAGCGGCAATTGCTGGTGTTGCACTACCAAGACGGGCACAACTGGGCGCAGATCGCGCTGCGGTGGCAGGTGAGCGAAGCTGCCGTCTGCCAGATGCACGGGCGGCTGCTTGTGCGGCTGCGGGGCAGCTTGGCGGCGCTGCGCATCACGCGGTTGGATGAGGTGGCATAGATGGCTCAGGTACGGGCGCAGGAATTTGAGATGGTGTCGGTGGCGGAACTGACACCGCATCCGGCGAACCCGCGCAAGGGTGACGTAGGCGCGATCGCGCGCAGCGTGCAAGCAAATGGATTCTACGGGGCGGTGGTGGCGCAACGGCGCACCGGGTACATCCTGGCGGGGAACCACCGCTGGCGTGCTGCCCAGCAGGAGGGACTGCGGCTGGTGCCAGTGCTGTGGCTGGACTGCAGCGACGAGGAGGCGCGGCGGATCCTGCTGGCGGACAACAAGACGAACGACCTGGCTGGGTATGACCAGGAGGCGCTGGCGCGGGTGCTGGAAGCGGCGCGCGTGGCGGACGCGGAGCTGACCGGTACAGGCTGGACGCCCGGGGGCTACGAGGCGCTGATCGCGCAGCTGGGCGACGCGGTGCTGGGCGGTGGGGGCGCGGCGGGTGCTACCGGCGCTGAGAATGGCCCCGAGATTGCTGGGGGGGACTCTCCCAGAGGAGACGGACGATGCCCTTTCTGCGGTGGACCGGGCCGAGGAACTGCAAGCGAAGTGGCAGACCGCGGCCGGGCAGATGTGGCGGATTCCGAGCCTGGAACTGCCAGGCCGTGAGCATCGCATCTTGTGCGGGGATTCCTGCAGTCTTGAGAACATCGCCCGGCTGTTAGGTGGGGCGCAACCGGCGCTGATGGCGACCGACCCGCCCTACGGGGTGAAGTACGACAGCAGCTGGCGCGCGGAGTATTCC
>JALOKO010000379.1 GCA_025456495.1 Bryobacterales bacterium
TCGGCGCGGCTTCCGTCTTCACAATCTGCTTCATCCCAAGCCTTTCCGGGCATAGCGCCCTATTCCGGAGCATACAGCAGATGCTCTCGCCCGGCGCCCTCATCCGAACCAGCCAAATCACACCATACAAGAAATGTTTGTGGTGGCTTGAATCCGATCCTCCTGGTAAGTATACTCTTACGCAATGGAACTCAATCTGGATGACGCACTTCGTGCGTTGGCTGACCCCACCCGCCGCCAGATCCTGCGTCTGGTCGCCACACGCGAGCACTCTGCTGGCGAACTGGCGAAGCATTTCGCCATCAGCCGCCCAGCGGTGAGCCAGCACCTGGCCGCCTTACGTAAGGCAAAGCTAATCGAAGTGCGCGCCCAAGCCCAGCAGCGTCTCTACTCCCTCAACATCACCGCCATGGAAGCGGTCTTCAACCAAGTGGAACACTTCTGGGAACAGGTCTTTGAACCCGAGGCGCAACCAGCACCGACTGTTCACCAGGGTTGATACACTGGAGGCGGCATGGAAAGCGAACGCAAAGGACCTTTGAACTCACGAATCCGTATTGTCCGTCGTCATGCGACAGAACTGGATCACCCTAACGAGGTAGAGCCTACGTACATGAATCACGCGTTTGTAACGCAGGTTGGTTCAGAAATGTTCCTTGATGTGTGCGTCATGCCGCCCGATGATCTCGTTCAGGCTCGGATAGCGGAGGAAGAACGCGATGTTCGGTTGATCACCGTGAACCGCTTCGTGATGAGCTTAGCGGGTTTTGCCCAACTCCACCAGCAAGTTTCCGCCATGCATGACATCTTGATTGACAAAGGACTTCTCCCGGTCGAACCAGTAATTCGCCTGGATTTCTCCATGGAGTGAATCCGCGTTGGGGAATGAATATGTCACGCACATCTGCTACTCATAAGCGCCGCATAAGATATCGAAGGGCGAACGTGGTAGAACCTCTAGGTCAACGGCTTCAGCGACCACAAAACGGCGGAGTTCCCATGAAGAAGGGGACCTTAAGGACAAACCTTGCCCATACCACAGTGTCCCCATCCTACTCTCAAGTCGATGGCGTGCCTATGGATGTCTGCGGCGCGTCAGCAATGCGCGGCCAGGTTGACGCAGGGCAAGTGCTACAACTCACTGATGCTGTGCGCGGACGCGCCCGCGCCGAGGTGTACGCCCGCCTTAACTCGCTGGCAATCCCCCATGGTGCCTATTTCTGGGAGGAGGTTCAAGCGGAATCCAGTCTCGCGTACCGGGTTTATCTGAAAGACCTGTCCACGGAGCATCAGTTTCGCATCTATGCTCTAGAAACCGAACTATTGCAGAGGTATCCATCCATCGACTTTGACTTTATGGTATTGCCCATGCCGGGGGATCTCTGATTGGCATCCGCAGACGAGCACCTGTGGAAAGCAAAGTGCGCGAAGTCCTTCGCTTTCGAACTCAATCCGAAGAGTCCCGGCGCGACTGACTGGCAAGCAACGTTGCTTTTCTATAGTGCGCTTCATCTCATCGAAGCCACCTGGGCAATGCAAACCCCACCTATGCATTGCACAAACCATAACGAGCGCAAGAGATGTGTTGCAAAACACATGGAATGGGGCGCTCTCTCAAATCAATATTTATTGTTGTATAACATGTCGCGGCGGGCTCGATACGAGCCTGGCTCGGTGAATCCGCATGAAGTGAACGGCGCCTGGGGCTGTCTACGGGAGATTGAGCGACAGGCCATCGCGATGGGCGTCAGCTAGGGCATCGGAGTAGGCGCGGGGCCTTCAGGCAGGCCATCCCTGGGATCCTGCGATGCCTGATAACGGCGGGACAACGTCATCCCTGCCCTTCCCACCACCTTCACCAGCTCATCCTGGCTGGCTGCCTTCACGCGTTCCACGCTCCCGAAGTGCTTCAGCAGTTTCTGCGCCGTCTTCTCGCCAATCCCCGGCAGCTCGGTCAACTCCGTCGTCATCCGCGATTGCTGCCGCCGGTGCCGGTGGAAGGTCACTGCAAACCGGTGCGCCTCGTCCCGCACGGTCTGGATGAGGTGCAGCACGGGATGGTAGCGGTCCAGTTTCACCGGCTCATCTTCCTGTCCCAACACGTAAATGATCTCTTCCCGCTTGGCAATCGACGCCAGCGGCTGATTGATGATCCCCAGTTCCTCCAGCGCCCGCGCGGCGGCATGCAGTTGTCCTAACCCGCCGTCAATCAGCACCAGCCCCGGCAGCGACTTCTCCTCTTCCAGCAAACGCCGGTAGCGCCGCGTCACCACCTCAAACATGCTGGCGAAATCGTCATTCCCTACCACCGTCTGGATAAGAAACTTCCGGTAGTCGGCCTTCTTCATGCGGCCGTCTTCCCACACCACCATGCTGGCTACCTTGTCCGTGCCCTGGATGTGCGAGATGTCGAAGCACTCGATGCGGTTCGGCGCTTCCTCCAGGTTCAGCGTGTCGCGCAGCGCATCCTTCAGCACGGCCGTACTTGGCTTCATCACCCGGAAACGCGCATCGAAACTGTGCTTGGCGTTGGTGGACGCCAGTGCCACCATCGCTCGCTTTTGTCCCCGTTGCGGCGTATGGATCTCCACCCGCGCCCCGCGCCGTTCACTCAGCAGTTCCTCCAACGCCTCGCGATCCTCAAAGTCCACCGGCACGTGGATGAGGTGCGGGACAAAGGTTTGCTCCAGATAGAACTGCTTCAGCAGCGACGAATAAAACTCGGCCTCGTCAAACGCATAGCGGTCTTCCCAGAAATACTCATGCCGGTCCACAATCCGCCCGTTGCGCAAATGGAACAGGTTCAGCGCCACCAGCGGCGGTTCGGCGTAGCTGGCGAAAATGTCGATGTTCTCGCCCTGGGCGGCTGCCATCTTCTGCTTCTGGTCCATCTCCTCCACGGTGGCGATGAGGTCGCGCAGATTCGCCGCTTCTTCAAACCGCAGGTCTTCGGCTGCCGCCTCCATGCGGGTCCGCAACCCACGCAGCAGGTCCCGCGTTTTCCCTTCCAGAAAGTGCTTCACATCCTGGACTGCCGCCCCGTAGACCGCTTCCGTCGTCAGCCCCGCCACGCAAGGGCCATGACAGCGGCCAATGTGATACTGCAGGCAGGGATGGGTGTGCTTGCGGCGGAAATCCACCTTGCAGGAAGGCACCTTGAAGTGGCGGTGGATGAAGTGTACCAGGCGATGCGCCAGGTTTCCCGGGAAGTAGGGTCCGAAATACGTGGCCCCATCCTTGCGTAATCGGCGCGTGACGTAAACGCGAGGGTAGGGTTCGCGCGTCAGTTTGATGTAGGGGTACGTTTTGTCGTCCTTCAGTAGGACGTTGAAGCGTGGCTTGAACTGCTTGATGAGGTTGTTTTCCAGCGCCAGGGCTTCCTTCTCGTTGTCCACCAGGATGTACTCCACGGTGGACGCCTCGGAAACCAGAGTGCCGGTTTTGGCCTCGGCCATCTTGTCGTCGCTCAAATAGCTGCGCACACGGCTACGCAGGTTCTTGGCCTTGCCCACGTACAGCACCACGCCCGCCGCGTTCTTCCAGAGATACACGCCGGGCTGCGTTGGAAAACCGTTAATCTGCTCAGCTTGCACCATGAGGCACGAACAAAACCAGCGCCGCTACAATGAAATTGTGACACGGCGCTTTTCCCACAGCCTAAATCAGTGGATGCGCGCGGGCGCCTGGCTGCTGCTTGCCAGTTGCCTTTGCGTCTCCGTGGCCTACGCCCAGGAGACTCCGCCCGATCTACCTCCCGAGGAAGACGAAACCTACGCCGCGCCCCAGGAATACTCGTTCAACCCCTTGCAGGCCCGCAAGGAACTGAAGGTCGCGCGCTTCTACATGCGCAAAGGGAGCCATCGCGCGGCCGCCTTGCGCGCCCAGGAAGCCGTCAAGTGGGACGATTCGCTGGTGGAGGCCTACATCCTGCTGGGAGAAGCGCGCGAGAAATTCAGCGACCTTGACGGCGCCCTGAAGGCCTACCTGCAGTTTCTGGAAGCCTCGGATGGCGATGCCAAGGAGCGTCGCGACATCCAGCGTCGCGTGGAGCGCCTGAAGCAGGAAGGCCTGCGCCAGGCCGAAGCGGCCACCAAGCCCAAGCCTTAGCCGCCCACCCCAAACAGCCCAACCCCAGACAGCCCACCCCAAAAAAGCGCCCGCTGGCATCCCCCTGAGCTTCGTATCGAAATCCCAGGGGAACACACAGCGGGCCGCAACAAGCAGAGTAGGACAGGACAGCCATTGACACGCGCTGCTTCTAGTAAGCAGCCGCGGACGTTCTCACCGTGCCCGCGTTTTCCCGGTTCTTGCTGACGGCTGGGGCGTTGTTCAGTTCCGGCACGTACACCCGAACCTCCACGCGACGGTTCTGCTTCCGTCCTTCGCGGGTGGTGTTGTCGGCCACCGGATCCTCACTTCCCACGCCCAGCTTATGGATGTTTCGCAACGGCACGCTGTAGG
>JALOKO010000380.1 GCA_025456495.1 Bryobacterales bacterium
CGTTACGATTCCCGTCTGGCAGCCGGACATGGGCATGCTGAGGGAATCTGGCGACGTCTTGCGCCAATTCCTCCAGGAGAGCCAATGCTTCTGGAACCGACACAGCGGACGCGCGTAGCCACTTGCACGGTGATTCGCGTTGGCGGGAGCCGCCGTTTGCCCATGGACCTGCGCTGCCCTGACCCCCCACCTCTTTTCCCGGCGCGACGAGCCTTCACGTCATTGGTTCTGGGCCTGCTCATGCTGGCCTTTGGAAGCGCGGCCGGTGCTGCGCAGCAACGAATCTCTGGACAGCAACGGGCGCCCCTGCCGGACATCCCTGAAAGCCAGATCGTCGCGCCAGCGCCGGACGTGCAACCTCCCGTCCCCCTCTTCGCCCCCAATGCCGGCTACACCGATAGCGGCCGCCGCGCTGAGTACAACGGAACCGTGCGGGTGACCTTTGTCGTGGATGCCCAGGGCAACCCCCGCAACATGGAGCTGGAGCGCGACCTGCCCTATGGGCTGGGGGATGCGGCCCGGCAGGCGGTGAGCACTTGGCGCTTCCGTCCCGCCATGCAGAACGGCAAGCCCGTCGCCTACCGGGGTGCTGTAGAAATGAGCTTCCGGCTGCAGCAGGAGGCGAACGCTACCCAGCATCCGGCCTATCTCACCCGCGCCCAACGGCTTGACCGTGTCTTTGCCCATCTGCAGCAGCTTCAGCAGCCAGCGGCCAAACTGGCCCTGGCGGAACTGGAGCAACTGGTGCAGGACCGGTACCCGCCCGCCGTGTTCCATCTGGGTAAACTGCTGCTGGATGGGGAGGTGCTGCCCAAGGATCTCAAGCGGGCCAAGGCGCTGCTGGACGCCGCGGCGGCGGACCTGGAACCAGACGCGCTGGCCTACCAATGGGAGCATGTCTTCAACGCCGCCACCGCTGTGCCAGTCCGCGTCCAGGCAGTGCGGCACATGGAAAAGCTACGGGCCTTGGGCAGCCTGGAAGCCGAACTCTGGCTGGCCCTGTTGTACTGGGAGGGTAACGTTGTGGCGCCCAACCTGGAAGAGGCGCGCCAGCGGATGCGGGCGTGTGCCGTGCGCGGCGGCGTGGCCTGCCTGCGCGTCTGGATGACGCTGGAACTGGAGTTCTTCCGGCTGAATGCCCAGGACCAGCTAGAGATGGAGCCCGCCCGACGCCAGGCCGTCTACACGCCTTGCCCGGATCTGCAACAGCACTTCGCCGCCGCTGATGCCGCAGGCA
The DNA here is from genome assembly GCA_025456495.1 of Bryobacterales bacterium. Classification (GTDB taxonomy): domain Bacteria; phylum Acidobacteriota; class Terriglobia; order Bryobacterales; family Bryobacteraceae; genus JACTMJ01. The sequence continues at coordinate 1,238 of JALOKO010000380.1, forward strand.
GCCGCGTGGCCCGCGCCCTCCTGCCGGAACTCCATCGCCAGTGCGCCATCCTCAGCGCAAACCCGCACAAGCTGACGTTGACGCCACGCTAACGGTCAGCCCGCTACCAACTGATTCAGCCTGGTCGGCCCCGTTCCCTCGCTCCCCGTCTGGCGGCTTCCCGCCTTGCCCAGGGCAACTTCAGTCACCCTGTAATTTGCAGCGGATCTCACCGTCTCTTCAGCAAGGGACGGAAAGGATTCATGCTAAGCACAACCATGGAAATGGAAAGCCCTTTACCGCCACCGGTAGACCTGGAAACGCTCTTCAAGCAGCATCACCGGATGGTTTACCGGACGGCATTTCGACTCACACGCAATGCGAGTGATGCTGAGGACGTGCTGCAAACCGTGTTCCTGCGGTTGGCCAGCCGCGACCTGCAAACAGCCCCCTTGGGGCAGGCCGAGGCCTACCTGCGACGGGCGGCCGTGAATGCGTCACTGGACTTGATCCGGCAGCGGCGGCACCAGAGCGACGATGGCGAAAAGTGGATCGAACTGCAGGCAGCCCCGCGCGCCCAACAGCCCGAACATCAGGTTTGGGTGAAGCAGGCGGCCGACTGGTTGCGGCAGGCGGTATCGGGATTGAGTGAGCAGGCGGCCGAGATCTTTGTGCTTCGTTTTTTCGAGGAACGGGGCAACGCGGAGATTGCGGAAATGGTGGGCTCCTCGGCGAATTCGGTGGCGGTTACCCTCCATCGCAGCCGGGAGCGGCTTCGTGAAGAGTTCCAACAACTCTTGGGAGGGCAACATGTCTAACAGCCAACACAACACAGATCGCTCGGCCAACGAACACAACAACGGATTGCTGTTTCACCAGGTGGTGGAGGAAGTCGTGCGCACGGAACCAACCGAAGCAGAAATGGCGGCGGCAGCTCAGCGGGTATGGCAGCGGATCTGCGCGGCCAAGGCGGGCAGCGTATCCCCGCATGCGGCCCATGGGGACAATTCGGACGCACAGCACGTTGCGGGCCTGGCAACCTTGCGTACCCAGGCCGATTACGAAGCCTTGTTCGCCGGCTACCACCAACACACTCTACCGGACAGCCAGCGGGAACTGCTGGAAGCGCGCATCCATGAGGATGTGGCCACGCGGCAGTCCTGGCAGGAATTCAAGGCCGCGCGGGAAGGTCGCCTGACGCGATTTGAAGCACCGAAGCCCACCACAGGGAAACGCATGGGCGCACTCCCGCGGTGGGCGGCCATGGCGGCGATGCTGGCCCTGGCGGCGGGTTTGAGCTGGTATGGATGGAACGCGTGGGGTCCGGCGCAAACGGGTCCACAGGCCACAGTGGCGGCGGCTAACCTGCCGTTGTATCTGGTGAAAGGCGCGTCCGTCGAAGCGCTGGCCGTGGGTAGCGCGATTGTTCCCGACACCGAAGTGCGCGTTCCGGAAGGGGCGGTGGCCACCATCACGCTGCGGGATGGATCGCAGGTGGAACTGCGCGAAAGCAGCAGCTTCCGGCTGAGTTCCTTCGGTGACGACCTGACGCTGCACCTGCATGGCGGCGACGTGATTGTGGAAGCAGCCAAGCGCCGCAGCGGTCACCTGTATGTCCGTAGCCGCGATGTGAATGTGGCGGTGACCGGTACGGTGTTCGCCGTGGGAACGGGCATCAAGGGTTCCCGCGTCGGTGTGGTGGAGGGCAGCGTGCAAGTGGCGCAGAACGGGCGCACACTGGCCTTGAAGCCCGGTCAGCAGTATGCCAGCGCAACCGAACTCACTCCGGTTGCGGTGGAACAGCAGATCGCCTGGAGCCAGAATTTCGAAAAGCACCTGGCCCTGATGCGCAGCCTCACCGCGCTGGAAACCGAACTGGCGGCCATGCGCTTGCCATCGCTTCGCTACAGCAGTTCGCTGGCGCCCTCGCTGCCGGAGAGCACGATGCTGCTGGCCAGCGTTCCCAACCTGGAAGATCCCATCCGACAGGCGCGTGAGATCCTCAGTGGCCGCCTGCGCCAGGATTCAGTATTGCGGGAGTGGATGGAGTCGCAGAACGGCAAAGTGAGTGTGGATGCGTTGCTGGCGGAACTGCAGGCAATGAGCGCCTTCGCGGGCGACGAACTGCTGCTGGTTTCCCTGCGTGACGCCGATGGCAAGCCGGGCGCACCAGCCCTGGTGGCGGATCTCAGAACATCTGGCTTCGCCGAAGCATTGCGACAGCGCCTGCTGGCCTTGGCGGCCGGGGGTCCTGCCCCTTCGTTGGCCGTCTACGATAGCCTTGCGCAAGTGGCCCAGGCCCAGCCAGCCGACGGGCTGCACCTCTCCGTGGCGGGCGGAAAGCTGGTGCTGGGGCCGGAATTGGCGGTGGTGCGACAAGTGGCCCAGTCCCTGCTGGCCCAGCAAGCAGGCTTCTATGCGTCCGACTTTGGCGGGCGTGTCGCGGCCACCTATCGGGATGGAGCGGGCTTCTTCTTCGTGGCGAATCTCAGCGGGCTTGCCAGCGAGGCGTCCAAAGGAGCCGAGTTCACGGGAATCGATGGACTGCGCTTCCTGGAAGTGGAGCAGCAGCAGGTGGACGGCAGGACGGATCTGCGTTCCACCTTCACCTTCTCTGATCGCCATGGGGTGGCAAGCTGGTTGGCCGCCCCGGGCGCACTGCGGGCACTGGAGTTCGTCACCCCGGCCGCGACCGCGGTTTCGGCGGCGATGGTGAAAGATCCCGTAGCGATGCTGGAAGATGTGCTGGGCATGGCCGGTAAGGATGTCTCCAAACTGGCGGACGTGGAAAGGGTGCTGAACCTGCGCATCCGCGATGACCTGGCGGCCCCCTTGGGCAATGAGATGGTGGTGGCGCTCGATGGCCCTCTGGTGCCGGTCCCGGGCTGGAAGGTGGTCGTGCAGGTGAACGATCCCGTGCGGCTGCAAACCAGCATCGAACGGCTGATTGAAGCGGCCAACCGCGAGGCCTCGCTGAAGGGCATGCCCACGGCCGCCATCAGCAACGAAACCGTGGATGGGGTGCTGTTTCACACGGTCACCTTACCCCGGGGCGGTAAGCTCACCAGCGCGCATTACGCCTACGCCAACGGCTATCTGGTGGCGGCGCCGGATCGGGGTCTGGTGCGGCAGGCCATCCAGACACAGGCCAGCGGCACCAGCATTCTCAGCGCCGATGTCTTCCGGAATCTCATCCCGGCGGGAGGCAGCACCGGCTTCTCCGGTCTGTTCTTCCAACA
>JALOKO010000381.1 GCA_025456495.1 Bryobacterales bacterium
CTCGCCGACGCGAACCCAAACCTGGTCAGCCTGCTCTTTGCGAATGCCAATGGTGGCGCCACGGACGCGGTAGGCGCGCGGGTCGCCGAAAGGATTGTCCAACACGGGCAGGATGGCCGCGCCGCGGGTGACTCCGAAATCCATCAGGCGGCGACGACTGAAGCCACGAATGGCTTCGGACAGGGCAACCACCTCAGCGTGCTCTCCGGTGTGGAGCTGCGAGAGCTTCCGCACGCAAGGGTCGTTGGCCCAGGAGGGAAGGTCAGCCTCCACTTCGATGTTCGCCAGCACTTCATGCGGCAGCAGAGATAGCTGACCATCGACCTCCGCTTCCAGTACGCCGGGGCGATTGGAAATCAAGTGGAGGTGCGCGCCGGGGCGAACGCCCAGGGTGAGCAACTGCTGCAGCAGTTCCGGCGGTTCATCCTCTACATGCACCACCAGCACCTCGTTGGCCCCATTCCATTGATGGAGAGCGGTGCCGCGGGTGCGGGGCAGCACGCCTTGGGCGCTGGGGATGGGGTCACCGTGAGGGTCCTGCTGGGGATAGCCCAGATGCGCGTCGAGGGCTTCCAGGTCGCGTTCGCTTAATCGATGCTCGGCCTGTTCGGCCTGGTGGTGTAGGCGGTCCATGGGAAGGCGCGCCTCGTCAGCGAGATAGCTTTCCCACAGCCGGTGCGCACGCAGGACGTGGATGGCCCATCGCTCGCCGGTGGGGGTGAGTTGGAAGGCGCTGACGTCCTGGGAGTTTGGGCCGCTGGACTGCACCAATTGGTGCTGAAGCATTTGCAGCAGCACCGTGCGCACCGTTTTGCGGGAGAGGTTCATGGCCCCGGCCAGCGCCACTTCGCTGGCGGCGCTACCCTGCTGCCGCAGCAGCAGAATCTGGCGCAACGCGTCCTCCCAGAGGGCGCGTTCGCGCTGCGTGCGCCGCCGCCGCAACCAGTGGCCGGCAGGCATGGACGGGTGCGACAGAAGGCGCCACAGCAACCATGCCAGCGCCAGCAGAAAGGCCACCAGGATCCAGGTCATTGCGCCATCCCCTTTCTGGCGCGGTGCGTCGCGGTCTGGGGTGGGTTCAGCACCTCCACCGCGATGCGGGCGGCAACGGCGGCGCTCACGCGAAAGGGTTGCTGGCTGGCGTGGCGCAGCACCACGCCGCTTCGGCGACTGGGTTTATCGACAACATGCAGGACGACGTTGGGGCGCACCCCATGGGAAGCCAGCAGGCGCAATGCGGCGGGGTCCTCATCCGACACGCGACTGATGCGGACGGCGACACCGGCATTCACCCCCGGCAGCGGCGTGTCAATGCAACGCGGAACGCTGCCGTCCTTCCGGGGAATAGGGTGGCCGTGCGGGTCGTACAGAGGGTCCCCCAGTTGGGCGGCGATGCGAGCCTCAAAGTCCTCTGAAATGAAGTGCTCCAGGCGCTCAGCCTCCGCGTGGACCTCGTGCCACTCATAACCCAAGGCGTGGTGGAGGAAACATTCCAGCAGGCGATGGTGGCGGATGATCTCTACCGCGCGCCGCTGCCCAACGAGCGTCAGTGAGACTCCGCGGTTTTTCTCGTAGCGAACCAACGGCGGGGACAGTGTGGAAAGCTTGCGCAGCATGCCAGTTACTGAGGCGGCCGCGACCCGCAAGCGACGCGCGATTTCACTGGTGCCGGCTTTGCCCTGGCCCCCACTGATTTCGTAGATTGCCTTCAGGTAATCGTCCACGGACTCCGTACTTTGGGCGAAGGCTTTAGGCATACCTAATTTAGTGTAGCCTAAATCACCATCCCGAGGAAAATGAAACACTCGGCTTGGCTCTGCAATCCCCTGAATTGGCACAGAATGAACTGAGGGAGGAGGCTTCGTGGAGTGGGCAGGGTCCGCACCGCGCGCGCGTGACATGGAAAGTACAGAGCATATCCCGGCAAGTCAGCAGTCCATGAGAACCGTAGGGGCCGTGCCTTGGGGTGAGGGGGGTGCGTACTTTCGCGTGTGGGCGCCGCGGCGAAAGACGGTGGAACTGCGGCTACATGGCCCGGTGCAAGCCCGTGTCCAGATGACGGCCGTGGGCGACGGCTACTTTGAGGCGATTGTGGAGAGGGCGCCGACGGGATTGCGATACAGCTACGTGCTGGACGGAGAATGCGAGCGACCCGACCCGGCAAGCCGCTGGCAACCCGATGGCGTACATGCGGCGTCGGCCTACGTGGACCCTGCGTTTGCCTGGCAGGCGAAGGATTGGCGAGGGCTGCCGCTGCGAGAGTACATCATCTATGAACTGCACGTGGGCGCCTTCACCGCGGAGGGAACCTTTGACGCCGCGATCCAGCGCATTCCCTACCTGTTGGAACTGGGTGTGACAGCGGTGGAGTTGATGCCGGTGGCGGCGTTTCCAGGCGAACGGAATTGGGGCTACGACGGCGTGTACCCGTTTGCGGTGCAGCACTCCTACGGCGGACCGGATGGGTTGAAGCGCTTCGTGGATGCCTGTCACCTGCACGGGCTTGCCGTGGTGCTGGATGTGGTCTACAACCATTTGGGGCCAGAGGGGAATTACCTGAGGGATTTCGGCCCCTACTTTACCCAGCGATACCAGACGCCATGGGGCGAGGCCATCAACTTCGACGGCGCTGACTCCTTTGCCGTGCGTCAGTTCTTCCTGCAGAATGCTTTGCAGTGGGTGACGGAATTCCGCGTGGACGCCCTTCGGTTGGACGCCTCCGATACCATCCATGATCTGTCCGCGCGACACTTTCTTGAGGAGCTGGCGACGGCGATCCGTGAGCAGGGAGAGCGTCTGAACCGCCGTGTCTACACCATCGCGGAGACGGCGGCGAATGATTCGAGGTACATCCGGCAGGCTGCGCAAGGGGGCTTTGGCTTGGACGCGCAGTGGAACGATGACATTCACCACGCGCTGCGGCGGCGGATTGCAGGAGATGTACAGGGCTACTTTGCTGACTATCCGACACCGGCGCTACTGGCCAAGGGCCTGCGTGAGGGATTCATCTACAACGGCCAGTATTCGCAGTATCGCAAGCGCGCACACGGCAACGATGCCCGCGACCTGGCGACGCAACAATTTGTGGTGTGTTGCCAGAACCATGACCAAGTGGGGAACCGATTGATGGGAGATCGGCTGGGGCACACCGTGCCGCTGCCGGGCTTGAAACTTGCGGCTGCGTTCGTGCTGTTGTCGCCGTACATTCCCTTGTTGTTCATGGGTGAGGAGTATGCTGAGGAGGCTGCCTTTCCTTACTTTGTCCATCACGGCGATGAGCGATTGATTGCCGCCGTGCGCGCAGGACGGAAGCGCGAGTTTGCTGCCTTTGCCTGGAAGGGCGAGGCTCCAGACCCGCAGGCCGAGGCCACATACCAATCTGCGAAGCTGCATCCGGAACAGCGTCAGGGAGGGATGCATCGTCCCCTGTTCCACTGGTATCAGCAGCTGATATCAATCCGCAGAACGCACCCGTGTCTTGGTCCCGACAGCAGGGAGGGCATCCAGGTGGAGTGGGACGAAGCGACGCATAGCATCTGGGTGCGGAGAGACAGGGATGGCCACGCGGTAGCAATGCTGTTTCGCTTTGCGGAATGTGAGGCGGAGCTTGCGTTTCCCTTTGCAGGTGGCCCATGGCGATGTCTGCTTTCGAGCGATGAGCAGCAGGTTGGCGGCGAATTGCCTGAGCGTGACGCAAGAATCGCAGTGGGCGCGTGGCAGGTGCGGCTGTGGGAACGGTATTGTCCAACCGGGGAAGTAGCGCGTCTGCGCGAGAAGGATATGGAGGCGAAATGACACCGACGAAACCGGAAGCGCGTGGTGCGTATCGGAGCCCGGGCAGTACGTACCGCATACAATTCAGCCCGGCGTTCCGGTTTGCGGATGCTTACGATCTGGTGCCCTACCTGCGGGAGTTGGGCATCACGGACCTGTATGCCTCTCCGCGGTCAAAGGCGCGCCGTGGCAGTTCGCATGGGTACGATGTGGCCGATGCAGGACGCATCAACTCCGAACTTGGGACCGAGGAAGAGTTTGAACAACTGGTGCAACGTCTGAAGCAGTATCAGATGGAGATGCTGCTGGACATCGTGCCAAACCACATGGCGGCCAGCGTCGAGAACCCATACTGGCAGGACTTGCTGGAAAACGGGCGGGCGTCGGTCCACGCGGATTTCTTCGACATTGACTGGGCGCCGGCAACGTCGAAGGCGGCTTATCTGCAGCAGAACCGCATTCTGCTTCCAATGCTGGGCGACCTCTATGGGAACGTACTCACCCGGCGCGAGATCGTGCTGAAGTATGACGAGAACGGCTTCTTTGCGCGCTACTACGAACATCGTTTGCCACTTGCGCCGAAGTCGTACTTGAACATCCTGAAGCCTTCCTTCACGGTGTTGCGGGAGAGCCTGTCGCAGGAAGCACAACAGCAGCAGTTCGCGCGGGCGGTGGAG
>JALOKO010000382.1 GCA_025456495.1 Bryobacterales bacterium
AGTGAGGCCGTGGTTGCGGTTGAGGCGTGGCTGCGGTTGGGCGGTGGTTGCGGTTGAGGCCGGGTGGCTGGAGGATGATGGGTGAGTTGATTCAAGTGTTGCTGTTCTACCTGTTGGTGTACTTCGCCATCAATGGGTTGGATGAGCTGGGTGTGGATGCGCGCATGGTGGTGGTGTGGATGCGGCAACGGTGGGCGGGAAGCCGCTTGCGGTTGCCAGGGATGGAGCGGATGAAGCGCGCGCCGGAGCAACGGATAGGCATCCTGGTGCCGCTGTGGCAAGAAGCAGCCGTGATTGAGGCGATGGTGGAGACCAACCTGCGGCAGGTGGACTACCAGAACTATGACTTCTTCCTGGGGGTGTATCCCAATGATCGGGAAACACTGGCCGCCGTCACGCGATTGGAGGCCCGCTACCCCAGGGTGCATGTGGTGGTGAATCGAAGACCCGGCCCGACGTCGAAGGCGGATTGCCTGAATCATGTTTTTCAGGAAGTGGCCCGCTTCGAAAGCAAGCATGGCGCGGACTTCCCGGTCCTGATGCTGCACGACGCTGAAGACCTGCTGCATCCCGCTTCGTTGCGGCTGGTGAACTGGTACGCGGTGAGACATGGGATGGTGCAGGTTCCCGTGTTGCCGTTGCCCACCCCTTGGACGGAGTGGGCACACGGCGTGTATTGCGATGAATTCGCGGAATTCTTCCAGCGGGACCTGGCTGTGCGCCACGCCGAGGGCGGCTTTCTGCCATCGAATGGCGTGGGGACAGCCTTTCGCCGAGATTGCCTGGAAGCGCTTGCCGCATCGCAGGAGGGCTGCCTGCTGGACGGCGACAGCTTGACCGAAGATTACGAAATCGGGCTGAAGTTGCATCAGATGGGGTGCAAGCAAATCCTGTTGCCCTTGACGCGCGAGTATGGGGAGACGCTGGCGACGCGGGAGTTCTTCCCTCGCAGCGTGCGCGACGCGGTCCGGCAACGGACGCGCTGGATTAGCGGGCAGTGTCTGCAATCGTGGGAGCGCAACGGCTGGCCACTGCGGGGCAGCCTGAGCTATTGGTTCTGGCGTGACCGCAAAGGGCTGGTGGGCAACTTTCTGAACGCGCTGGCGCTGGTCTTGCTGGCGCTGAGCGTGGTGGCGACGCTGGCTCCCGAGGCGACGGGGCTGGGGCGCTGGATCTGGCTGGCGGGGTCAGTGCCGGGTGCGCAAGTGCTGTTCCTGGCCTGCACGATGTTCAGTGTTGAGCGGCTGGCGGTGCGCACGGTGCTGGTGGCGCGCATCTATGGGTGGGGCTTCGCGATGGGTGTGGCTCCGCGGATGCTGCTGAGCGCGGTGATGAACTGCGTGGCTACCGCGCGGGCGTTGCGTCGCTATGCGGCGGCGCGCTGGAAACGGAAGCGGCTGAGCTGGCTGAAAACCGAACACGCCTTCCCGATACAGTCCATGCAGGTTGCCAGCAGCCAGCCTGTTGAACAACCCGCCCTGGCGATGGTGGCGGCCGCGGGGGCGGGCGCGGCAACGGTATCGGTGGCGGCGGCAGGGTGGGCAATGTTGGGCGGGACGCCCACAGAATTACGGGGCGGGACGCCCACAGAATTACGGGGCGGGACGCCCACAGAATTACGGGGCGGGACGCCCACAGAATTACGGGGCGGGACGCCCACAGAGATGGGGCGGGACGCCCAGCGAGCCGCGCAACGCTCCGCTTACCGGGCAGCGCGGCGCTCCGTCGGAGATTCCAACCAGGGCGCACACCGTTCTGCTTCCCGATGGCAGCATTCTGGTGGTGCTCCCGCAAAACCTGACTCCGGTGGAGCGCGCCAGGCTTACCCGGCATGCCACCGCCCGGCTGGTGTTTGTGGAGGAGCAGGACCAGCCGATGCGCGGCAGGCTCCCCGGCGCAATGGGCCATCACGACAACAGCCCGGGGCAGAACCCCGGGCTGTTGGCTGACTAAGGAACTGTAGCTGGGGCTTAGAGGACGTCCTCGCTCCAGTTTTCCAGTACCGTCTTGATGCGCAGGCAGAACTGGTCAGCCAATGCGCCGTCAATCAGACGATGGTCAAAGGTGAGCGCCAGGTAGGCCATGTCGCGGATGGCGATTGCATCGTCCACCACCACCACTTCCTTGTTCACCGCGCCAATGCCCAGGATGGCGATCTGCGGCTGGTTGATGACGGGAGTGGCAAACAGACTGCCAAAGCTTCCGAAATTGGTGATGGAGAAGGTGCCACCCTGCACCTCATCGGGCTTCAACTGCTTGGAGCGGGCACGGTTGGCAAGGTCAGCGATGGCGCGCTGCAGGCCAATCACGTTCTTTTCGTCCGCATGCTTGATGACGGGAACAATCAGCCCGTTATCCAGCGCCACGGCAATGCCGACGTTCACTTCGTTGTGATAGAGGACGTTGCTGCCCTGGATGGAGGCATTCACGATGGGGAAGGCGCGGAGGGCTTCGGCGGCGGCGCGGGTGATGAAGGGCAGGAAGGTGAGAGAGAAGCCATAGCGTTCCTTCACCAGGTTCTTGCGCGCGTTGCGCAGCTTGGCGATCTTGGTCATGTCGACGCGATGGACCGTGGTGACGTGAGCCGAGGTGGCCTTGGACATGACCATGTGCTCGGCAATCTTCTGCCGCATGATGCTCATGGGTTCCACACGGACGCGGGGAGCTTCGGCGGCGGCAACCGGGGCCACGTCGGCGGGCTTCGGAGCGGCCGGGGGAGCGCTTGGCGTAGCCGGGGCAGTAGCAACCGGGGCAGCAGCAACCGGGGAAGCGGCAACCGGGGAGGGGGCTGCGGTCTGCCCAGCCAGGTAGGCTTCGACGTCCGCTTTGGTGATGCGGCCGCCGGCGCCGGTGCCGGGGATCTTTGCCAGATCGAGGTTGTGCTCGCGGGCCATGCGCCGGACCAGCGGGGAAATGGGGCCGGAATCCTCATTGGAGGAGGGGGCTGGCTCAGCGGCAGCGGGAACAGGCGCTTCGGCGGCGACGGGGGCAGGGGGAGCGGGATCCGGCTGGGGCGCCTCTGCCTTCGGAGCTTCAGCCGGGGCAGGGGCAGCGGCGCCGGCGGAACCGTCGTCAATGCGGGCCACCACGGTATTGATCTGCACCGTCGCGCCGGCTTCCACCAGGGTTTCCTTCAGCACGCCCTCAGCGGGAGAGGGGATTTCCGTATCCACCTTGTCGGTGGAGATTTCAAAAAGGGGCTCATCGCGCTTCACCGCGTCGCCGGGCTTCTTCAACCAGCGGGTGAGTGTCCCCTCCACAATACTCTCGCCCATCTGGGGCATCAGGACGTCGGTCATCTTGGCGTCTCCCTACTCTTGAAGCTTGGCTTCTTGCATTCTTCCACAAGACATGGCACGCGCTGCATCAGGTTGCTTCGCTTGCCACGCAACGCACAGGCGCCGCCGGGGACTGAATGGTCTCCACGGCATGAAACTCAAACACGTCTACGAAGTGCCGCACGATTTCCGCGCAGACCGCATCGCGACTGACGTGCATTCCCAGGCTTTCCAGGGAACAAACCGGATCTGGCAGTCCGCAGGGCACGATATAGCCAAAATACTGCAGGCTGGTTTCGTGATTCAGCGCAAAGCCATGGGAGCTTACCCAACGACTGAGGTGAATGCCGATGGCGGCCACCTTGGCGCCGTTCACCCATACTCCGGTTTTTCCGCTCACGCGTTCCGCAACGACGCCAAACGCCGCCAAGGAGCGAATGAGCACTTCCTCCACAGCACGAACAAAGGCGCCGACATCGCGCTTCCAGTCCCGCAAGTCAAAGATGGGGTAGCCCACCACCTGACCGGGTCCGTGATAGGTGACGTCGCCACCGCGATTGGTTTCGTAGAAGGCGATGCCACTGCGTCGCAACAGTTCGGGGCTGGCAAGGAGGTTGCTCTCGTTGCCATTCCGTCCCATTGTGACCACGTGCGGGTGTTCAACCAACAATAGAATATCGCTCTCCAGCCCTTGTTTCCTCTCCTCGGCATAAGTTTCCTGCAGACGGAAGGCTTCCCGCCAGTCCAGGTGGCCGAGATCAAGGACGCGCAGCTTACGCATTGATGGGCATGCCATGAACGGCGTGGAAGGCCTCGCCGATCGCCTCATACAACGTTGGATGGGCGTGTACCGTTTCGATCATGGTTTCCACGGTGGCTTCGGCCTCCATGGCGGTCACCGCTTCTCCAATCAACTCATAGGCGTGCGGACCAAGGATATGGACACCCAGAATCTCGCCGTACTTGCCGTCCGTCACCACCTTCACAAAGCCATCGGGCTGGCCGAGAATCTTGGCCTTGCTGTTGGCGACGAAGGGGAACTTGCCCACCTTGACATCATAGCCGCGGCTCTTGGCGTCGGCTTCGGTGAGGCCCACACTGCCAATGCGGGTTTCCCGGCGATGTGGCCCAGCGCAACCACGGCTTCCATGGTGCCGGCGTGGGCCAGTTGCGGGTAGCCGGCCAGGATGTCGCCGATGGCGTAGAGGCCGGGCTCTGCGGTCTGCATGTACCCGTTCACCTTGATGAAGCCACGATCAAGCTCCGCCTTGGTGTTCTCCAGGCCGACATTCTCAGTATTCGGCTTACGCCCTACCGCCACCAGCAACTTTTCAAACTCGAGGGTTTCCTTCTTGCCGTCGCTGTATTCCACCTGGAACTTGACGCCGGTCTTGGTACGCTCAATGCCGGAAACCTTAGCGCTGGTTTCAATGCGGACGCCCTGCTTCTTGAAGATGCGGGTCATTTCCTTGGAAATATCCTCGTCCTCTTTGGCAACCACGCGCGGGAGCATCTCAAAGACCGCCACCTGACTGCCGAAACGATTGAACATGGAGGCGAATTCCATGCCCACGGCGCCCGAGCCGATGATGGCCAGGGACTTGGGGACCTCCCGCAGGTTGAGGATCTCCACGTTCGTGAGGATCTTTTCGGGGTCCGGCTGAAGGCCAGGAAGCATGCGGGCTTCAGAACCGGTGGCGAGGACGATGTGGGGCGCTTCGAGGGTGCGCTTGGCGCCGTCTGCAGCCGTCACTTCCACCTTGCCCTTGCCCAGCAGGCGCGCAAAGCCGGGGATCACTTCGGCCTTGTTCTTCTTCATGAGGAACTCGACGCCTTTGGCATTTTTGGCGACGACGTCGTTCTTGATATCGATGATCTTGGAAAAATCGAGCTTAGGGTTGTCGACGATCACTCCGTGGTCGCCGGCGTGGCGGAAGTAGTTCCAGACTTCGGCCGAATGCAACATGGATTTGGTGGGAATGCAACCGACATGAAGGCAGGTGCCACCCAACTTGGGATTTTTTTCGATGATGGCGGTCTTCAGGCCATACTGGCCGGCGCGCACGGCCGCCGGGTATCCGGCCGGGCCGCTGCCGATGATGATGAGATCGTAAGACATCTTTTTCAGTGTAGCACCGATAAGCGGGTTAACTGGTTTAAGACAAAAGGGTTTCGAGCCGCTTTCCAGCGCCCGAGCCCCAAGGTTGGCGGCTTGGCAAGGCAGGCTTTTGACGACCGAGCGAAGACCGCAGGGAGAAAGCGCTTTGCTTTCAATCCCCTTGCTGGGATGTTTCATCCGGGTGGCGAGACAAGTTTTTTTCGAGGGTACTGGTAATCCTATCGTGCGCGATGCACAATGGAATTCCGGCAGCATTCGGAAAAGCGGTCGCGGGGTTGTAACGCGACTTGGACACCCGACGAAGTGTTTCTACGCTGATATGATTACGGATAGCTGCGAATGCGGTGGATCGCAGCCAGGGAGCGGCGCGGGACAATGATTGGCGAAAAGCTCGGGCATTATGAGATCACGGCCAAGATTGGCAAGGGTGGCATGGGCGTGGTCTACCGCGCGATGGATACCCTCATCGGGCGGGACGTTGCCCTCAAGACAATTCATCTCAATGAGATTGAGGACCCCAACGAGCGGCAGTTCCTGAAAGAGCGCCTGTTCCGGGAAGCGAAATCGGCCGGCATTCTGTCCCATCCCAACATCGTCACCGTGTACCAGATTGGCGAACAGGACGGGCTCACCTACATCGCGATGGAGTTCGTGGAGGGCTTCAACCTGGGTGAGTTGCTGGCTCGGGAACCGCGCCCGACGATGGAACTGCTGCTGAGCGTGTTTGACCAGACGGCCGTGGCGCTGGATTATGCGCATAGCAGGGGAGTGGTTCACCGGGATATCAAGCCCGGCAACATCATCGTCCGCCCGGACGGCGTGGCCAAGATCGCTGACTTTGGCGTGGCTAAGATCTCCAGCCAGAACGTCACCCGCGCGGGCATGGCGTTGGGAACGCCGCACTACATGTCGCCGGAGCAGTTTCATGGTCGGGCGATTGATGGGCGCAGCGATCAGTATTCGCTGGGCGTGATGGTGTACGAAATCTTCACCGGGGGGAAGAAGCCGTTTACGGCGGATTCCATCCACGGCTTGATGTACAAGATTCTGCATGAGGAACCGCAGCCGCGCCGGGACAATCCCGAGTTAAGCGTGGGCGTGGAGGCGGCCTTGCGACGGGCGCTGGCGAAGGAGCCTGACCAGCGCTTTCCCAGCTGCAGTGACTTTATTGCCGAACTGCGTAGCCTGAGTGGCATTCTTCCGGTGACCTTCTCTGTGGAGAGCGGGATGCGCACGGGCAGCACGGCGTCGCCCTCGGGACGCACCGGCATGGGAACGCCCATGCCATCGCCGGTCCCCCCGGTGACGCTGAGGCCGGCCACACCGGGCAGCGGCATCCACCTTCCGCCTCCGCCGCCCGCGGCGCCGGGGCTGCCGCCTCCGCCGTTACCGCCGATGGGAACCGGATCTGGATCGGTGGGCTTTGACCCGTTTGACCCGGCACGGAGTGTGCCCGGCTCCCTGCGGCCCGATTCGGGCGGTTTCTCCGCGGGTGGTTTCCCCACGCCAGCCTCCGGAACGGGAATCCCCGGCGGATCCGTTCCACTGCCTCCGCCTCCGGGTGCGCCGCCCTCACCTTTCGCCAACGAATTGCCGACGCCGGTCACCGGTGTCCCCACTGGACTGCCGCCGTCTGTGCCTGGTGGGTCTGGCGCCACCGCCGGGGCTCCGCCGGCGCCTGTTCCGCCGACGCCTGTTCCGCCGGCGCCCACTTCGTCTGGCCCGACTTCGTCCTCAACGGCGCCCCCGGCCAAGGGTGGGGCCAAGGGCGGGGATGCGAAGGCGACCGCGGGCAAGAAAGCTCCCGCAGCGCCGAAGCCCGCGCCGGTAGCGTCCGGCGCAGCCAAGAGCACATCGAAGTCGCCCCTGGTGCTGGTTGCGGCGCTGGTGGTGCTTCTGCTGGTGATTGGCGGAATTGTGGCCGCGCTGCTGATGCGCTCGTCTGGAGAAGCTGAGCAGGCCGCCCAGACGCCGCCCGCACCCGTTGTGGTGGAGCAGCCTGTGGTGGAAACGCCACCCGCGCCTGAGCCGACGCCGGAACCGGAGCCAGAACCGGAAGCCACTGCAGGGCAGCAGGCGCCGGCATCGCCACCCCCGCAAATCACCGCTTTCGGCGCCGAGCCCGCCACCATCAATCAGGGGGAATCGGCCGCACTGAACTGGACAACGTCCAACACCAACACGGTGCAGATCAATCCCGGGTTCGCCAGGCTGCCCGGCGCGGGCCAGCGCACGGTGACCCCGACGGAAACCACCAAGTACCTGCTGATTGCACGCGGCTACGGGGGAAGAACACAGCGGGAGATCACGGTTACCGTGGTGCCTCGCGCGCCCACTCCGCAGCAGCCCAAGCCCGGCTCAGCGAAACCCAATGCGTGGACGCTGGATATGCTGGTGCGTGCGCTGGAATCCGGTCAGGATGTCGTGAAGATGGACAACCTGATGGTGCGCGTCGGCCTGAACGGCGTGGCCTTTGCGGTTACTCCCGATGCCCAGAGCGCGATTCTGGCCGCTGGAGAACGTGGTGGCCGCTCCCGCGAAGAGGTGATGAAAATTGTGGAGTTGGCGCGGAAAAGCAGCCAACGTTAGCCCAGCGCGCGGAAGGATGTAAAATCCTTAAGTGCAGGCAGGTAGGATTATGTTGCGTTCCCAGTGCAAGGTGTGTGCGTTCGTTGGAAGGATTCGGATTGGGGTGGTGCTGCTGTTGGCGCTTTGCACCGTTGGGGCTGCTGTTGCGCAAAGCCCGGCGCCCATGAATCTGGAGACGTTGAAAAAAGTGCTGGTTGTGGGGGAAGATGTCGTACCCACCAGCGAGGTACTGTCGCGGGTAAAGCAGGAAGGCGTGGATTTCTTCCTGGATGCCGACATGAAGACCGAGCTGATACTGGCGGCGGCTGAAGGGTCACGGACGGAAGCCAACACGTTGAGCATCATCAACTCCCTGGCCGATGCGTGCATTCCCTGCAAGGAGCGCTGGGAAGGACCCATCACCGGGGAACTTGCCCTGAAGTGGCTGGGCGAGCAGGTGCGATCCCGCGACGTGATCAAGGAGATTGCCAAGCGCGGACTGGCCGAGGAAGTGATTGGCGCTGAGCAACTGGCCGCACTCCGCAAGGTCGGCGCCAGTGACGCCATGATCAACCTGATGAAGCCGCGTGTGGAACCGGTATTCCCCAGCGAGTATAAGCAGATTCCGCTGGTGAAGAGTAAGGATTTCGATGCCAACCGCCCCTACGGCAGCGTGGAGATCCGGGCGCGCATTGATGAGAAGGTCACGTTCCGGCTTGCGGGTGCGGAAGTGTTCTACAAGGTAGAGGCGGGCAAGGACCCCACCGCGCTGGGCGGCGCGGTTTCGGGCTTCCTGCCCCGATTGCCGGCCGAT
>JALOKO010000383.1 GCA_025456495.1 Bryobacterales bacterium
AGTAACGCGCCGGTCTCGGAAAGCAGTTCCAGGTCGCGCAGGCTGGCAATGGCGCGGCTGCGATAGAACTCCGCCCAGCGCTGGCTTTCCTCAACCCGCGCCTGCTCCAGTTCCACCAGGGTGGCGCGTCCCTCGGCGGAGCGGGCCAGCAGAACGCCCACATGCTCTCGCGCGGCCTCCAACTCCAGGCTCGCCACCTCATGCGATGCCCACGCGTCCTCGCGTTCGCGCCACTTGCGGGTGGTGTCCAGGGCTGCCTTTCGCTCTACCTGCAACCGCTGCAGACGCAGTCGTTCCGCCTCCACATTGGCCTCTTCCCGTGCTGCTTTGGGCACCTTACCGGTGAACAAAGGGAGTTCGAAACTGGCCCCAAGCTGTCCATTGTGGCGTTCGAAACGGTTATAAAACTGGTCGTAGTTGTTAAATCGGGCGAACATGGAGTACTGGCTGATCAGGCGAATCACCGGCCAGTGGGAGGCTCGCGCGGCGCGCTCCTGCAATTGGGCGGCGTTCAGTTGCACGTCCAGCACAGCCAACGCGGGATGCTCCCGGATCGCCAGCCGTTTGGCCTGTGCCGCGTCAGCCGGCAAGGCGACCGGGACACGCTTTTCGTCCGCCGGGGACACCCGCATCCCCTCGTCCATGCCCAGCAGGTAGGCCAGCAGTTCCTCGGCATCCCGCAGCGCGGAAGCGGTCTCGCGCATTTGCTGCCGAGTGCGCGCCAGTTGCGCCGCTGCCCGCTTGGCGTGCAAGGGGAGTCCGCGACCGGCATCCGCCTCAGCGCGACGGATTGAGGCCAACCGCCGCAGGCTGTCCTCTTGCCGTTGCAACTGCTGCAGAGACTGCTGCAAGGCTTCCGCATCCAGATGGGCGCGCGCAATGTCCAGCACCACCACGCGCCGTTTTTCTCCCTCGCCCAGCGCCGCCGCCTTGGCCCGCTGCCGGGATTCCAACAGCCGCAGTCGCTGCGGGCGATCAAACAGGGTCATTGCGGCCTGCGCGTTCACCACCGCCGGACCAGACCCGCCCACATTCATCGGAAACCCCGTGTTGTATGCCATGCCGCTGCCAACAGACAACTTCAGCGCATAGGGATCCTCCAGCGCCCGGCTGCGTGCCTCCATGCGTTCTCCCTCCAGGCGCGCCAGCAGTAGGTCAGGGTTCTGCCGCAAGGCCATCGTGACGCTTTCCCGCAACGTCATCACCCTAGGGGAAATCTCCCCCACATCCTGGGCCTGCAGCGCGGGACCCACCCAATGCAGCGACAATACCCAGAGGACAAGCGCCACCCTCCCCCCAGTCCGCATCCAGAACTGGCCGGCGCTGCGAACACGACTGCAGATTGTCTTGGTTACGGTCATGATCTGGTTCCTCCATCAGCCTGCGCCACTGCCATTAGCCTGCCCCACTGCCATCAGCCTGCGCCACCGCTATCTGCCTGCGCCACTGCCGCGACCCTGGACGCATCGCCATCGTCACGCACCATCTCATTCGTATCGCAGGGCCTCCGTTGGGTTCAGCCGCGATGCCCTACTGGCGGGAAGGTATCCAAACACCAGGCCCACGCCGCAACTGGTGAAGAACGCAACGCCCACCGACAACGGCGAAATGGGAATCCGCAACTGCTCAAGGAAGTATCCCGCGGTGACCGGAATGGCCACCCCGATGGCAATGCCCACCAGGCCTCCCGCCAGGCTGAGAAACATCGCCTCCAGCAGGAACTGCTGCCGGACGGCCTCGCGGGAAGCGCCCACCGCCATCCGCAATCCAATTTCCCGCGTACGCTCCGTCACCGTCACCAACATGATGTTCATGATGCCAATGCCGGAGATCACTAACGCGATGGCGGAGATCAGCACCAGCACCACCGTCAGCACCAGGGCAATGCTGCGCGCCGCTTCCAGGATGGCCGTCAGGTTCTCCACCGCATAGCGCGCGCCCGGGCGATGACGGCTCTCGAGAACCGTCCGCAAGACCCGGGTAACGGCGGGCACCTCCTCTGGGGACGCCACCTGCACATACAGCGGATCAATCCGCTCAACCGGCGCAAAGTAACGCAGCACCGTGATGGGAATCAGCGCGGTCTCGCTACCAAGCTCTGACAAGCCAAACGTCTCAGTCCGCTCGCGAAAGACCCCAATCACCGTAAACTGCAGGCGGGCGATGCGCAACGTCTGCCCGATGGCGTCACCGGGCGATCCGTACAGCCGCGTCGCCAGCCGCTGGGTGAGCATCACCACCTTGCCGCGCGAAGCCACCTCTGTCTCGTCTAAAAAGCGCCCAGCCACCACCACCAGATTACGCACCGCGGGATAGGCATCGTCTGAGCCAATCACCCGCAGGTCTTCCTCCCGCCCGTTGATGAGGATGCTGTCGTAGGTGGTCATGATGCCGGTGGCCGCCACAATCTGCCCGCCCAGCGCATCGCGCACCGCTTCCACGTCGGCCCATTTCACGAAATCGGCCTGCACTTCGGGGGCAGCGCGACTGCCCGCCTCATAGTAGGCGTACACCAGGTTCGATCCGATGCCGCGTATCTGATCCAGAATGTAGTCACGCCCGGTCAGAGAGACGGTGACCACCAGAATCACCGCCGCATTGCCGATCACCATCCCCAGGGAGGTCAACAGGCTGCGCACCTTGTTGGCTCGCAACGCCTGCAGGCTGGACCGCACGAGTTCCAGAGGATCCATGCCTCTATTGTCCCTGTCGCGGACCCTTTGCGCACCGCTCCCCTACCTGGGCGTGTTGCCAGGTAGTGCTGGCTGGCCGCGCTGGCTGGGATTCCGCGGTCGCCTCAACTGCACCGGCTCTCTGGCCAGCGGTTGGACGAAGGCGACAAACCACGCCCGATGCCCCCTAACGCTTGCGCCGCTCCGCCGCTGCTTTCTCCTGTCGGTCGAGGCGCGCCCGGAGTTGCGCCACCAGATAGGGAGATGGATCCGTGGCGCTGCGCCGGGCCTGCGTGTACTGCGTCAGCAACTGCCGGGCGCGTGCAAGCTCGCGATCCTGTCGCACCAGAAGGCTGGCCTCATCGAACAGCAGCCTCGCGGCATCCGGTTGCAAGGACTTCGCCGCCGCCAAGGCTGCATCCGCTTTGGCGAACACCTCGCGGCGGGTGTAGAAGCGCGCCAGATCCACCTGACGCCCAATGCTGCGCGGGGCCGCTTCCACCGCTCTGCGCAACCACTGCTCAGCGCCTCCGTAGTCCTTCTCCTTCTCGGCAATTTGCGCGCGAAGTCCGGCGTATTCCGCAGCATCCAGGCTCCTGACGGTTTCGGCAAGCTCGCGCGCCTTGTCCAGGCCGCCCCCCAGGAAACCGGGCGCGGCCAGATAAAACGAAAACAGGTCGCTGACGGCCTCCAGGTGGCGTGGGTTCAGTTCCACGGCTTTCTGGAATTGCTCCCGGGTCTTGCGCGCCAGGCCCATGGCGCTGAAGGGTCCGGCCCCTTCAGCCTGCATCCCCAACGCACGTCCCATCCAATTGCGCACTTCCGCGCCGTCGCCGCCCGCCTGCAGGGCGCGCTCAAAACTTTTCTGTGCCTCCGCGAAGCGTCCTAGGAAATACTGTGACTTTCCCAGCAGCAGCGCCTCCTCCACCCCCGGTTGGGGCGCCGATTGCAGCATCCGCAGAACCTCCTGAAATTCCGCTTTGTGGAAGGCCGTACGGGCCTCATCCAGGGTCGCCGCCAGCCCCATGCCACACCCCAGATGCAGAACCCAAAGGCCAATCAGCACTTGCACGGCTAGTTTGCTCATAATAGGAGAGTAACGACTGTCTTGTTGCGCGCGCCTCTACAGAATGGATGGCGCCGGGAAGGTCATCCGTTACCGAGACTCCGCCTTCATCGACCACCGGGGCTGCTGGCGATCCGCCACCCGCAGCCGGCAACGGTTCGTCATGACGGCATGCAACGATGGACACGCTTGCGGCGTCCGAACCATAGGCGCCCCATCGCATTGTACCTGTAGTAACATGCAGGTAGCAGATACGGAATAAGAGTTGGAGGTCTGGAACATGAAGTCGAATCGAGGACTGGCGTTTGTGCTGGCCGCTCTGCTATTGATGTGCACCGGGGTAGCGTCAGCCCAATTGTCGCGGATCCGCGGCAAAGTGATTGGTGAAGACGGCAAGCCCCTGCAGAATGCGCTCATCAAGATTGAGCGCACCGACATGAAGGGAAGCTACAAGCTGAAGACCAACAAGAAGGGCGAGTACCTGCACGCGGGAATCCCCTTCAGCGGCACCTACGACGTCATCCTTGAGGTGAACGGCGAGGACCGCGACAAGGTGGGCGGAGTCCGCACCAAGTTTGGTGGCGAGGAAGAGATCAACTTCGACCTGAAGGAATTGGCCGACAAGATCAAGGCCACCCAGGCGGCAGCCCAACAGGGAACGCTCACTGAAGACCAGACCCGCGGCATGTCCAAGGAACAGA
>JALOKO010000384.1 GCA_025456495.1 Bryobacterales bacterium
CGCCGCTTTTTCGGCCTGTTGCTCCAGGAAGCCGGTGCTGCGCTGGCAGTGGTTGCCGCGCTGTTTGGACTGCTGTTGCTTGGCGGGGCTCAGGTGCTTTCGTGGATGGCAGCAGTGCTGTTGATGGTGGTTGGCATGGGCTGGCTGGTGCTGCGCTTACGCGGCGAATGGCTGGACGTGTACCAGACCGCGCAGGAGTTGGACCACAGTTGGGGATTGCCGGACACGCTCTCCACGGCCTGCCATTACCAGCGCTCTCATGCCTTTAGTGACGCGCGTCTGGCGCACTTGCGCCCGTTGCTGGATCGACAGCAGCAGGACGCTACGGCCGTGCTGGAACAGAGGCAGATCGCGGATGCGTTTCCGTTGCGATTGGGGCGCGTGCATCTGGCGGCGCTGCTGATCTGTACGGTGGCTGTTGCGTTGTTTGGTTATCGCTATTTCCAAACGACACGGTTGGACCTGCGTGACCAACTGGCATCGCTGCACATCCCGTTCATCGACAGTGAGGGCGCGCCACCGCCGTTGCTATCCGAGGATGAGCGCTACCGGCCGGAGCCCGAGGCCAAGCGTTCAGCGCTGGAGGACTACAACCCGCCGTACGACCCTGGGCGTGAGCGCCTGGACGGCACCTACAACGACATGCCGCCTGTCACTGGCATCAACGTCAACGAGTCGCAGCAGGGCGAAGGGCAGCAGGCCGACAACCTGCCCACGGACTCCACGTTGGACATGCGTAACGAGCTTGCCGCGGACCCCCGCCGTCAGCAGAGCGGCGGCAAGGAGGGCGACCGGCGCGATGGCGACAAGCCACAATCGAAGGGCAAGGAAAGCCTGCTGGACAAGTTCCAACAGGCCATGAGCAACGTGATGGACAAGCTGGCCAATCGCCAGAACGATTCGATGGAACAGCGCGGCGAGAAGGGCAACCAGCAGCAGGCGCAGAACTCCGGCCAGCAGCAGGGCGATGGGTCTGATGATTCCAGCAACCGCGAAGGCAACCAGAAGTCAGAGAACCCGCAGGCCAGCGAAAACGCGCAGCAGGGCTTAGGTGGCCAGCAGGCGCAGGAGACCGGCAAGCAGAACGCGGGCGCGAATGAATCGGCCTCCGATGCGCCGTCCAGCGTGGGCGCGGAAGATGGGGCCAAGGATCTGGCGGCCGCGCGGCAGATGGAAGCCATGGGCGAAATCGCCGAGATCCTGGGCCAGCGTACTGAGCAGGTGAAGGGCGAGATGAAGGTGGAGGTGCAGGCGCAGAAGGAGCAATCGCTCACCACCACGATGCGCAATGTGCGGGCCACCCACCGCGATACGGGCGGCGAAATGACTCGCGATGAAGTGCCGCTGCGGCTGCAGAACTACGTGAAGGAATACCTGAAGGCGGCGCGTGCCGCTGAGGCCGGCGCACAGCCCGCAGCCAGCCGGAACCGCTAGTGGTTTCGGCGCGCGATTCCTATGGCTGGCTGGTGGTCCGCGTGCGAGCTTCGGACGGCGTAGGATTGTGGACGATGGCGGACGAGACGCACATCCCCACTAACCCGCACGTACTGGCTGGAAAAGCGATCGTCCGTGGCGCCCGCATCTCGGTGGAGATGGTCATTGACCTGTTGGCTGCGGGCTGGACTCCGAAACAGATCTACGAGAACGATCCAAGGCTTCAACCGGGTGACGTGGAAGCGTGTTTGCGTTCCGCAAGTTCCCTGTTGCACGACGAGAGACTGTACCCACTGAAGACCGCATGAAGCTGCTGGCAGACGGGAATTTCCCAGGCTTCGCCGTTGGCTTTGTTCGGGATTCGGGCCAGCACGTGGAGTGGATTGCGGAATCATCATCCGGCGCGACAGGTAGCGCCGGGTTGAAGCTAGCCCAGGAGGCCAGAGCCGTGCTGCTCACCTTCGACAAAAATCTCGGCGAACTTGCCGTACGCGACTTGTCGCCGAGCGATTGTGGGATCATCCTGTTCCGTGTTCCTGATTACGATCCACCCGCTTTCCCGGCCCGGATGTCTGCCGCGTTTGCGCAAGGACTTCCTTGGATTGGGCACATCAGCGTGATCAGAAATGAACGCATTCGCATGAGGGCGCTTCGGTAACTCGATCAGGGGAGCAAGGATCACCGATGATGGCTGAGTTGCGGGCGGGAGGTTTCGCATCGCCTCCCGCCCGCAGGGCAAGTCGATTACCCAAGCTGTACCAGCGCCGCGCCGGGTTTGGCGGCCGCTTCGGCCACCCGCGCGGCCGTTTCTTCGTCAATCACCGTGGCCTTGTCGCTGATGTTCATTGAACAGAATTTCGGGCCGCACATGCTGCAGAAGCGCGCGTCCTTGTAGGCTTCGTCGGGCAGCGTTTCGTCGTGCATGGCTTCGGCGGTTTCCGGGTCAATGGACAGTGCGAACTGCTGCTTCCAATCGAAGCTGAAGCGGGCTCGGCTGAGGGCG
Source organism: Bryobacterales bacterium (assembly GCA_025456495.1). GTDB lineage: Bacteria > Acidobacteriota > Terriglobia > Bryobacterales > Bryobacteraceae > JACTMJ01. The sequence continues at coordinate 2,438 of JALOKO010000384.1, forward strand.
TCATCGCGGTCGCGGGCGCCGGGACGCTTGCGCGCCACGTCGGCCGCGTGGGCGGCGATCTTGTAGGCGATCAGCCCCGCCTTCACGTCTTCCTTGTTCGGCAGGCCCAAGTGTTCTTTGGGCGTCACGTAGCACAGCATGGACGCGCCATACCAGCCGATCATCGCCGCGCCAATGGCGGACGTGATGTGGTCGTAGCCCGGCGCGATGTCGGTGACCAGCGGCCCCAAGGTATAGAAGGGTGCCTCGTGGCAAAGTTCGTTTTCCTTGTCCACCTGCAGCTTGATCTGGTCCATGGGCACATGGCCGGGGCCTTCGATCATCACCTGCACGTCGTAGTCCCAGGCCACCTTGGTGAGTTCGCCCAGGGTTTTCAGTTCGGCGAATTGCGCTTCGTCGGAGGCGTCGGCCAGGCTGCCCGGACGCAAGCCGTCGCCCAGCGAGAAGCTGACGTCGTACTTGCGCAGGATCTTGCAGATGTCCTCGAAATGCTCGTAGAGAAAGTTCTGCTTGTGGTTCTTTACCATCCACTCAGCCAGAATGCTGCCGCCCCGGCTGACGATGCCGGTGACGCGCTTGGCGGCCATGGGCACGTACTGGATGAGCACGCCCGAGTGGATGGTCATGTAGTCCACGCCTTGCTGGGCCTGCTCTTCAATCACCTCCAGCATGATGGCGGCGCTGAGATCCTCAATGCGGCGCACGCGCGAAAGTCCCTCATAGATGGGCACGGTGCCGATGGGTACCGGGGAATTTTCAATGATCGCGCGGCGGATGCGCGGGATGTCGCCGCCGGTGCTTAGGTCCATCACCGTGTCGGCGTAATACTTCACTGAGTAGCGCAGCTTCTCCAGTTCCTCGTCAATGTTGGAGGTGGTTGCGGAATTGCCAATGTTGGCGTTGATCTTGCACCGGGAGGCCACGCCGATGCACATCGGTTCCAGGTTGGTGTGCCGGATGTTGGCCGGGATAATCATGCGGCCGCGCGCTACTTCGTCGCGGACCAGTTCGGCGCTCAAGCCTTCGCGGCGGGCGACGTAGTCCATCTCTTCGGTAATCAATCCCCGCCGGGCGTAGAACATCTGCGTCCGCACGGCATCGCCTTCGCGCTTTGCTACCCAATCACTTCTCATCGTCGTGTTTTCTCTCCCTTAGTGCCGTCCGAATCATGAACAAACGATCCGGTATTGGCAGTATGGCACGGCCGGCGGGCCGGTTGCGGAGCGGGATGGCGAGCGTCGCGTTCACATTAGTTCCAGCAGGTAGCCGCCCTTGCCCGGATTGTGGGCGGTGGTGGCGCCCAGTTGGACGGTGGTTCCCTCGGTTTCGTGGATGTGGCCGCTGAAGAACCAGGTGGGCTGAACATCGTCCAGAAAGCGGCGGATGGCGGTGCTGCCGGCGTGCTGGCCATTGCGCATACGGTCCAGAGGCGTGCCGTGCGGGGGACAGTGGCACACCAGAACATCCGGGACAGGAGCGCCCGATACGGCGGGACGAAATGCGTCCAGATGACGCTCGAGTTCGGCCTCGGTGTACTCGCCGGGTGTGTCGAAGGGGGTGGGATTGGAATAGCCCAGGAAGGCAAATCGGCGTCCACCCAGTTCCATCTGGCGCCGGTGGACTGCCTGGAAGCCGAACTTCTGACAGAAGGCGGCAACGCCCGCTTCGTCTTCGTGGTTGCCGGGCAGCACCAGCAGGCGCGCTCCCCAGGGCTGCAGGATGTCTCCGCAAGCATCCAGACCGCGCGCCCAACTCACCAGGTCGCCTGCGCAGATGTACCAATCGGCCTGCTGGCTAGCCAGCCTCCGCAGGGCCGCCAGATCGCTATGGATATCCGAAAACAACAATACGCGCATCCAGACCTCCCTTACCTCCATCCGAAGAGGAGATATCTTCAGGGTACGGAATCGGCGGAAGGCGCTGTCAAACCGGCGGTGGGTGAGGGGCCAACGGGCTCAATCTAAGGCGATCCCCCACTTGGAAGCGCCCACGGAAACGCT
>JALOKO010000385.1 GCA_025456495.1 Bryobacterales bacterium
CGACTCTGAAATCCAGTGCATGCTGATCCGGGCGCAGGAAATGGCGCGTTACGTGGAGAACGGCATCCTGGATGCTGGGCTCACCGGGCACGACTGGGTGCAGGAAAACGATGCCAAAGTGGAGGTGCTCAGCAACCTCATCTACTCCAAGCAAAGCTTTCGGAATGTGCGCTGGGTGTTGGCTGTGCCGGAAAGCTCTGACATTCGTGGTGTGAAGGATTTGCAGGGCAAGCGGGTGGCCACGGAGTTAGTAAACACCACGAAGCGCTGGCTGGCGTCGCATGGCGTTGAGGCCCAGGTGGAGTTCAGTTGGGGCGCGACGGAAGTGAAGCCGCCAGACCTTGCCGATGCGATTGTGGAGGTGACCGAGACGGGCTCGTCGCTGCGTGCGAATAAGCTGCGCATCGTGGAGACGATGCTGGAATCGAACACACAGTTCATCGCCAACAGCGCAGCCTGGCAGGACGAGTGGAAGCGGCGCAAGCTGCAGGACCTCTTGCTGCTGCTGGAGGGCGCCATCAACGCCCTCAGCAAAGTGGGGCTGATGATGAACGTGGAGCGCGCAAATCTGCCGAAGGTGCTGGAGGTGCTTCCGGCGCTGAAGCAGCCCACCATCTCCAGCCTCAGCGACGAGCAGTGGGTGGCCATCAATACGATTGTGGAAGAGGTCACTGTGCGGCAGATCATTCCCCGGTTGAAGGAAGCAGGGGCGCAAGGCATTGTGGAATACCCGCTGAACAAGATTGTGGTTTAGCCCGGGGCGGCTGAACGACAACCCACGAAACAGGGAAGGCAAACGAAGTATGGCGATGATTCGCATTCTGGAAGCCTCGCAGGCCAAGCGATTGCTGCGGCGCAAGGCGGCTCGACTGGAAGAGGCCGAAGCGGTAGTGCGGCCGATTCTGGAAAACGTCCGCAAGCGCGGCGACAAGGCTTTAGTGGAGTACGCGCGCCAATTCGACGGGCTGCAGCGAAAGAGCGTCACGGTGCCTGTGGCGGAGCGGGAGGCGGCTGCCAAACGATTGAGCCGAGAATTTCGTGCGGCGGTAAAGACGGCATCGGCAAACATCCGCGCCTACGCCAGGATGCAATTGCCACCGGAGCGTAAAGAGACCGTCGCACCGGGAGTGGAACTCGGGCAGATCGTGCGACCGCTGGACACGGTGGCGGCCTACATTCCGTCCGGGCGTTATCCGTTGCCCTCCACGCTCTTGATGACGGCCATCCCGGCGCAAGTCGCAGGAGTACCCACGGTATGCGCGGCCACCCCGCGCGCCGTGGACGAGATCTTCGGCACAGCCCATCTACTGGGGGTTTCGCATGTCTTTCAGATGGGCGGAGCGCACGCCATTGCGGCCTTCGCCTTCGGCACCCGCACAGTGCCCCGCGCGGACCGCATCGTCGGGCCGGGCAGCATCTATGTGGCTGCCGCCAAGAAGCTGTTGGCCGGTGAGGTGGGCATTGACTTTGTGGCAGGCCCCACCGAGATCCTGCTGATTGCGGCTGAGGGTGATCCGCGCTTCCTGGCGGCGGACATACGCTGGCTGAGGCTGTGGCGATTGAGATAGAAGCACAGTTGGCAACACTGCCCACCGCGGCCACCGCGCGCGTGGCCATCCAGAAAAACAGCGCCATCCTTGTGGTGGAATCCCTGGACCAGGCAGTGGAGCTTTCCAATGAATTCGCGCCAGAGCACTTAAGCATCCCGTCGCGAGCGATGCTGAAGAAGATCCGCCATGCGGGTAGCGTGTTTGTGGGCGCGCACAGTCCTGAGGCAGCGGGCGATTACGCGGCCGGGCCGAACCATGTGCTCCCCACCAACGGCGCCGCGAGGCTGCGTGGCGGGCTTTCGGCGGCGGACTACGTGAAGGTGATCAGCGTGCAGGAGCTATCCAAGCAGGGGTTGGAGGGCATTCTGCCGGCCGTCACCACCCTGGCGCGCTCTGAAGGATTGGAAGCGCATGCGCGCTCCGCGGAGGTACGCTTCGATGTCTGACGGCACAAGAAACTCAACGGCGGTTCGGCCGCGCCGGGCGATTGAACGCATGGCGCCCTACCGCCCCCCCACAGGTGGTCGCACGGAACTACTGCGACTGGACTTTAACGAAAACACCGTGGGCTGCTCACCCAAAGTGACCGCCTTCTTCCAGGACGGTTTCCCGATGGGGCAGCTTCCCAGCTATCCCGAATATGCCGCCGCGCGGACCGAACTGGCGCGCTTCTTCGAGGTGAGCGAAGACGAGATGGTGCTCACCAACGGCACCGATGAGGCCATCCAGGTGGTGGTGAACACCTACCTGGACGCCAATCAGGAATGCCTGTTGATGCGGCCTTCCTACGCCATGTACCGCTTCTACGCCGAGGTGGCGGGCGCGTCCATTTACGAACTGGACTTCAACCCGGACACCCTGGCCTTTCCGTTGGAGCAGATGCTGGAAACCATCTCGCGCAACACCCGGTTGGTCATGCTGGCCAACCCCAACAACCCCACCGGAGGCGGCATCACACGCAGTGCGATTGAGCGCATCCTGGACCGGGCCACGCATGCGATGGTGCTGATCGATGAGGCCTACTATGAATTCAGTGGCGTCACGGCGATGCCCTTGCTGAAGGAGTATCCGAATCTGCTGGTGTCTCGCACCTTTTCCAAGGTCTATGGCCTGGCGGGCTTGCGCGTTGGGTGCCTGTTCACCCAGGCAGCCAACGCCGCGTTCCTCAGGAAGGGACAATCGCCCTACAGCGTGAATGCCGTGGGCGCCGCGGCGGCACGGGTGGCCGTTCAGGACCAGGACTTCATCACCCGCTATGTCACGGAAGTGCTGGCGGCACGCGAACTCACCGAAGTGGGGCTGGATAAACTGCACGTGCCGTACTTTGCCAGCGATGGAAACTTCCTGCTGATGCAGTTCGGTGAACGCGCCCAGCGGGTGGTGGCGGGCATGCGTGACAAGGGCATCCTGGTGCGCGACCGCAGCCACGAGATCCCCGGCGCGGTGCGCGTCACCATTGGTACGCGCGAACAGATGACGCGCTTTCTGACAGCCTTGCGCGAGGTGTTGGCGCAATGAAGAGCGTTCTGGTGTTCGATATGGATGGCGTGCTGGTGGATGTGACGGCATCCTATCGGGAAGCCATCCGCCAGACCGTGGAGCACTTCACCGGAAAGCCCGTGCAGCCAGGTGAGATTCAGGACTACAAGAACGCGGGCGGCTGGAACAACGATTGGGCTCTCAGCCATCGCATGTGTCAGGACCGCGGCGTAGAACTGGGCTACGCAGCCGTGGTGGACCACTTCCAGCGGATCTTTCTGGGTACCCATTTCGACGGATTGATTCAGCGCGAAGTGTGGGCGCCCCGCACCGGACTGCTGCAGGCATGGGCAACGCGTTTTCAGCTTGCCGTGTTCACGGGCCGTGAGCACGCCGAAGCCATGCACACGCTGCGCCGTTTCGCGCCGGAGGTTCCGTTTCACCCTGTGTTGGGCGATGAGGACGTCACCCACAAGAAGCCGCATCCGGAAGGCTTGCAGCGGATAGCCGCCCTGTACCCGGGCTCCAGGCTTACCTACATTGGCGACACGGTGGATGATGCGCGCTCCGCCAAAGCGGCGGGCGTTCGCTTTCTGGGCGTAGCCGACCCGAAGAACCCGCGGGTGGAGGAACTACGCGCGCTACTGTGGGCCGAGGGCGCGGTAGCCGTGGCGCCGGACCTGAACGAGCTGGACGCCGTCATCGATACAGACGCTGGAGACAACGCATGAGATCCGCTGAGATCAATCGCATTACGCGGGAAACCCAAATCCAAGGACGCCTGGTGATCGAGGGCCAAGGCAGCTACGACATTCACACCGGCGTACGCTTCCTTGACCATATGCTGGAGTTGTTCACCAAGCACGGCGGCTTCGACCTTGCCATCCGCGCTACCGGTGACCTGGACGTTGACCAGCATCACACGGTGGAGGACGTCGGCATCGTGCTGGGGCAGTTGTTCCAACAGGCGCTGGGCGATCGCAAGGGCATCAATCGCGCCGGCTACTTCGTGCAGGCCATGGACGAGACCCTGGCCGTGATCGCGGTTGACCTGGGCGGACGCCCCTACCTGGTGCAGGACGACAAAGTACGTACACGCCTGGTGGGCGATCTGCAAAGCGAACTACTGGAGGACTTTTTCCACGGCTTCACCGTCCATGCCCTGGCCAACCTGCACCTGAAGACCATGTATGGCCGCAGCAATCATCACAAGGTGGAGGCACTGTTCAAGGGCTTCGCGCGGGCCATGCGCTTTGCTTGCTCAATGGACGAGCGATTGAAGGACCAGCTTCCTTCCACCAAGGGCCTTCTATGATCGGGATTCTGGATTACGGTGCGGGCAACCTGCGTAGCGTGGAAAACACCTTGGGGGCGATTGGCTGTCCCTATCAGATGGTGCGCGACGAAGCCCAACTGGCGGCAGCCGACAAGTTGATTCTGCCCGGTGTAGGACATTACGGGCAGATCATGCGATCACTGGCGGCTTCGGGCTTGCGGGAACCGCTATTGCGGCGCATTGCCGATGGTGCACCGTTTCTGGGAATCTGCATTGGCATGCAAAGCCTGTTCACACACAGTGAAGAGGACGAAACCGTGGATGGCTTCCATCTCTTCCCGGGCATTGTGAAGCGCTTCGACGCGGACCTGCGCGTGCCTCACATGGGGTGGAATGAGATCACCCCCCGCAAGAAATGCCTGCTGTTGCGGGACGTGCCCGCCAAGCCCTATGTGTACTTTGCCCATAGTTACTATGCGCCCGTGATTGACGCCACGGGCGCGCATTGCGAATACGGCGTCCCCTATACGGCGCTGCTGGAACAGGACAACATCTACGGGGTACAGTTCCACCCGGAGAAGTCCGGCCCCATCGGAATGCAGGTCGTGCGGAACTTCGTGGAGTTAGCCTGATGCTGGCAAGACGCATTATTCCGTGCCTGGACGTCACCGCTGGTCGCGTCGTGAAGGGCGTAAATTTCGTAAACCTGCGCGATGCGGGTGACCCCGTGGAGTTGGCGGACCGCTACAACCAGCAGGGCGCCGATGAACTGGTTTTTTTGGATATCACGGCGTCCTCGGATGCGCGCGATATCATGGCCGACGTCGTCGCCCGCACCGCGCGCAAGGTGTTCATCCCGCTTACGGTGGGAGGCGGCATTCGCGCGGTGGCCGATGCCCGCACCATCCTGATGGCCGGCGCGGACAAGGTGAGCGTGAACACCGCCGCCATCCGACGGCCGGAACTCATCACCGAACTTAGCCAGGAGTTTGGCGCACAAGCTGTCGTGTTGGCCATTGACGCCAAACGCCGCAAGAACGCCGAGGGTTGGACCATCTACGTGCGTGGTGGTCGCGACGACACCGGCATCGACTGCGTGGAGTGGGCGCAGCGCGGCGAGGCCCTGGGTGCGGGTGAGATTTTGCTGACTTCCATGGATCGGGATGGAGTGCAGGAAGGCTTTGACTGCGCGCTGACCGCGGCGGTATCCGCGGCCACCCGCATTCCCGTGATTGCCTCCGGGGGTGCGGGCAAGCCAGAAGACTTCGCCCGGGTGCTTACCGAAGGCAAGGCCGACGCTGCGCTGGCTGCCTCTATCTTCCACTACGGCGCCTACACTGTAAGCGACCTGAAGCAGTTCCTGGACGGGCAGGGCGTTCCTGTGCGGCCAGCATCGATTGACTTGAGAGCCTGACCGCGCGCAAACGTAACGAAGTGGAAGGACCGTTCCCCATGATTATTCCCTGCATTGACCTGATGGGTGGAACCGTTGTGCAACTTGTCCAAGGCCGAGAGAAGGCCCTGGAGGGAGAGCATCCCCACGTCATGCTGCAGCGCTTCGCCGGCTTCCCAGTCATCCAGGTGATTGACCTGGACGC
>JALOKO010000386.1 GCA_025456495.1 Bryobacterales bacterium
CGGATAAGCCGGTGGTGGGCGAGTATTCCACCAGGCAGGGGCAGCGTATGATCGTGAAGACTCCCAACCAGCCCATGATGCCCGTGGCCTGGACGCGCAGCTACACCGGCAGCGCGGGCCGGGCGGCGCGGATCTTCACCACCACCATGGGGGCCGCCACTGACATGGAAAGCGAGGGCATGCGCCGCCTGCTGGTGAACGGCGTTTATTGGGCGCTGGGGATGGAGGCACGCCTTCCGGGCAATGCGGACGTGCGCCTGGTGGGGGACTTCCGTCCGACTCCTTTTGGCTTCAAGAAGTACGTGCCCGGGCGCAAACCGGCGGATTTCGCCTGGGAAGGGTAGTGGCGATGCGTCTGCTGTGGATGGCGTGCTGGCTGGCAATCACTGTGGCCGCGTGCGCGCAGGCCAGCACCGCTTCCGCGCAGGCCAGCACCGCTTCCGCGGAAGGAAAGGCGGTGGTGGCCAGCGGGGCGGACGGGCTTCCGGCTGACCAGGTGGAAGCCGTGGTGCGTACCGCCTTGGGGGAGTTCCGCTTTCAGTTCGCAGCGGCTGAAGCCCCTGAACATGTAAGGCAGTTCATGCAGCGGGCGCGGGAGGGCTACTACGATGGCAGCGCCTTTTTCCGGGTGGTGTTGAACGGCCTCATCCAAGGCGGCGACCCGTTACTGAAAGACCCCAAGACGCCGCGCAAACTTTGGGGTACCGGCGGGTTGAAGTTGCTGAAGAGCGCCTTCAGCGACCTGAAGCACGAGCGCGGCGTGGTGTCCACCGTGCGTATTCCCGGCCAGCCGGATTCCGATGGCGCGCAGTTCTTCGTCTGCGTGTCGCCGCAACCCGCGCTGGACGGCCAGTTCAGCGTCTTTGGCCGCGTCACGGAGGGCATGGATGTAGTAGAGAAGATCTCGCAGGTTGCCCAGGCTGCGGACGGCTTCACCGAGGAACCGGTGCGCATCGAACAAGTGCGCATACAGAAGCGTCGCGTCGCCGTGTTCGCTGATGCTGCGGTGGACGCGCTGCGCCGCACGGTGACGATGGAAACCACGTTGGGCAAGCTGCGCATCCAGACCGCCCCGGAATGGGCGCCCGAGCACGCGCGGCAGTTCCTGAACCTGGTGGCCGAGGGCTGGTATGATGGCGTCGCCTTCCACCGGATTGTGCCCGGTTTCGTTGTGCAGGGCGGCATGGGCTATTACCGTGAACCCTCCAAGACCCATCGGGCGGACCGTTGGGTGCGCGCCCTGCCCGGCGAGTTCCGCGATGAGGTCAAGCACGTAAAGGGCGTGGTGTCGATGGCTCGCGATGACGACCCCGACTCCGCCACCACGTCGTTCTTCCTGATGCTTGGCGACGGCGCTTATCTGGACGGCAAGTATTCCGCGTTTGCCCGTGTTGTGGAGGGGCTGGAAACGCTGGACGCGTTTGAGCGCGAAGAGGTGGACGGCGAAACTCCCAAGCGCCGTTTGGAAATTGTGCGGGCCATCCTGGACCCACAGTAGACCGATCCGCGCTGGCCCGTGCCCATCCGCCAACCATTCCGGGTGCAATCTGTTTCGCTGTAGACTCAAAGAAACCACGCGGCTGGCCGCGCCGCCAATGGGAGGTCCAACTTTTTCGCGGCCCCAACCGTCTATCACAAAGGAGCCAGACAATTGATTCCGCGCGTCGCCGAAGACAGTGATCTGGTGCTGGCCGCGCAACAGGGAGACGTGGATGCCTTTAACCACCTCATCGGACGGTGGGAACGGCGCATCTACAACTATCTGCTGCGCATTCTGGGCGATCGCGAGGATGCAATGGATGTCAGCCAGGAGGTATTCCTGAAGGCCTACCAGAAGTTGGGCAGCCTCCAGGATGCCAGCCGTTTCTCGTATTGGCTGTTCCGGATCGCGCACAATGAGGCCTTCTCTCTGGTGCGCAAGGGACGACCCGAAGAGGAGTGGACCGGGCAAGGCGATGGTCCGGAATGGAGCCGTCGGATGGCTCCGGTGGAGGTCACCCTGGCCGTGGAAGCGGCCCTGGCCACCTTGAGCCCGGAGCAGCGCGAGGCAGTCGTTCTGAAGGTGTATCAGGGCTTCAAGTTTGAGGAGATCGCGGAGATCCTCGGCGCGCCCGTATCCACCGTCAAAAGCCGTCTGTATACGGGCCTGGATTTGCTGCGCAAGGTGCTGGAACCCATGGCAGAACGGCCTTCGGCTGACTAGCGGCCTTCGACGGCTGGAGCTTGCGGCAAGGCGGGGAGGGGGAAGGAGAATGAGGATGTCCAGCGAGGAACGGGACCTGCGGGACTTAGTGTTCGGCGATGCCCTCAGCACGGCCAACGACGCGGAGTTGCAGGCTATCAGCAGTCACCCCGAACGCAGCCACGAGCTGAACCGCCTCTTGCGCTTGCGCGAGACGATGCTGAGCTTGCGGGAAGAAGAGCCGCCGCGGCGCACGGTGCTGGTAGCGCCCGTTGTTCCAGTGCGCGCATCGTGGTGGCGGGGATGGCTGGGGAACCCGGGGTGGGCCTTTGGCGGCGCCTGCGCGCTGGCCGCGGCCATTGTGTTTCATGCCGTGTGGATGGGCGGGGCCGGCGCGCCGCCACCATCGCAAGTGACAGTGGTGAGCACGCCCACGCCAGCGCTGAGTGCGCGGGTGGTGGCGCCGCAACTGGCGCCTGCCGCGTCGCAGCCCGAGGCCCTGGATCCACGGGTTCTGGCGCTGGTGGATGCGCGCGTCAATGAGGCGGTACGCACCGTTCGTGCTGACCTTTCGGCACAGCACCAGCAGGAAACCCAACGGCTGCTGGCAGCTACGGAGAATCGTTTGCGCGGGCAGTATGAAGAGGAAATGGTGGACTTCCGCGAAGCCATGTACTTCATGAAGAAACAGTTCGGCCGCCAACTGGTGGCCAACGCCGCCATGGTGGAAGGGGTGCAATAGGCATGTTGCGCAATCCCGCGTTCGCCGCCCTGCTGCTGTGCTTGTGCTGCGTCTCAGTCTTGTTGGCGCAGACGGTGGCGATGAATCCCGCTCCCATGGACCTGCAGGTGATGCGGCAGACTGAGCGTGAACTGGATGGCCGCATTGAGCGCTTCGACACCGAAGCCCCCATGTACGTGATTGGCGCCGCGCGCGGCATGTACGTGGCGGGCACCGGGGCGGTGTATTCCGTCGAAGTCAGCCTGGCGCCCGCCGTGGGCATCACGCCCTTTTTCCAGAAGCCCGGCGAGCAGCAGATTGAGAAGATTTACCGCAACAAAAAGGCGCGGGTTCCCGTCATGCGCGACCTGATGCTGAGTACCCTGCCCGAGCTGGCCGTCACCCTGCGCGGATTGCCCGACGAGGAGGAAGTGGTGGTGGCGGTCACCCTGTTTTACTTCCGTTATGAAAAGGTGGATGGCCTGCCGAAGCAGATGGTGGTGCGTGGAAATGCCGGCGTGTTGCGCAAGCTGCACGCCAGCAGCAAGGCCACCGCGGCGGCGGATGTACACAAGATCAGCAAGGTGGTGATGTATTAGCAGCAACGGCGCAGCGGTGATGGAGGCAGGGCGCGGCAGCCTGCGCGGGATGCGCCTCGGCGAGCGGCTGATGGCCAAGGGCCTGATCACTCAGGACGACCTCGAGCGGGCTCTGGAGATCCAGCGCGACCGTGGCGACAAGCTGGGCCGCATCCTGGTGGACCTGGGCTTTGTCGCGGTGCGTGATGTGCTGGTGACGCTGGCCGAGCAACTGCAGATAGACCTGGTGACCGTGCAGGGTGAACCTGCCAGCGCGCCCGAACTGGAAGGCTTGAACGCACGCTTCCTGCGCCAGGCACGCGCGTTGCCCTTCGCGATGGAGGATTCCACCCTCGTGCTGGCGATGGCAGATCCGTTGGACTTCGAAACCATCACCACCGTGCAGCGCTTCACCGGATTGCGCACCCGGGCCGTTCTGGCCGCCGAGGGCGAGATTCTGGAATCCATTGAACGGCACTATGGCGAAGCGCGCGGAGACGCCGCCACCACCCTCGGTACTGAGGATGCCGAGGCCCTGGCTGACCTGGAGCAATTGCGCGACATGGCCAGCGAAGCGCCGGTCATCCGCCTGGTGAACAACATGGTTGCCCAGGCAGTGGAGAAGCGCGCCAGCGACATCCACATCGAACCGTTTGAGAAGGAGTTTCGCGTCCGCTTCCGCATTGATGGCGTGCTGTATCCGCAGGAGAGTCCGCCACGGGAGTTGAAGGCGGCCATCGTCTCGCGGCTGAAGCTGATGGCGCGGCTGAACATCGCCGAGCGCCGCCTGCCACAGGACGGGCGCATCAAGATTAAGGTGCTGGGTCGCGAGGTGGATCTGCGCGTTTCCACGCTTCCCACCCTATACGGCGAGAGCCTGGTAATGCGCTTGCTTGACCGTTCGGCGGGCGACTTCTATGACCTGCAACGGCTGGGCTTCAGTGAG
>JALOKO010000387.1 GCA_025456495.1 Bryobacterales bacterium
GAGACCGGCGCGTTACTGGCCTATCTGGACGGCGATTCCCGATAACGGTTGCTTGGCGGGTCGTCGGCCTTGTCGGGTACTGTACCTAGGCTGGTACTGGGAATCGGTTCGCGGCGCACCTGATGAGACCTTTCAATTGGATAATCGATATGATGAGGGTGATGTCCATGCAACTGTCGGCGATTCCTATGCCCCCGGTCCGTGTGCGGAGTATCCACGCCGTCGCACTGCTGCTGGTTTCCCTGTTCGCGCTGCTGAGTGGGTGCAATCTTGACCCTGAAGCGGCCAAGGTGCGTTTTGTGGAGCGAGGCAATCAGTACTTTGAGCAGGAGAAGTACAAAGAAGCCTCCATCATGTACCGGAATGCGCTGAAGAAGGATGGTAAGTACGGCGAAGCCTACTACCGCCTGGGCATGGTGCATAAGCGGCAGGGCTTCGGCGCACAGATTCGCGCGCAGGACATCATTCAGGCTGTCAACACCTTCCGCCGGGCGCTGGAGGACACGCGGTTGAGTGCGGACTCCCGCGCCGCGGTGATGTCGGAACTGTCGGACATCTACGTGTGGTACTTCACATCCAACCCCACCGGTCAGGACCGCGAATACCTCACCAAGGAAGTCGCCACACTCCGCGATGATTTTTACAAGATCGACGCCGAGAGTTTCGACGGCGTCCGGCTGGACGGTTTTCTTGCGCTGACAGAAGGACGCCTGGATGAAGCCGTGGCGCTGTTTGAGAAGGCGATCGCCAAGAAGGGCGAGGAGAACGGCCTCAAACTGGCCATCATGGGAATCCGCATGCGGCAGAATCAGCCGGCAGTGGCGGAGCAGTTGGCCAAGGAGATCATTGCTGCTGATCCTAAGTACGGCCCCGCCTACGATGCCCTGTTCCTGCTCTACATGCTTGGGCAGCGGGTGGACGATGCCACGCGGACGCTGGAGCAGCGCAACGAAGCCATTCCAGGCAATGTCGCCAATGCCATCAAGCTGGCGCAGCAATACAAGTATTTCGGCAAGTCCGCGGAACGTGAAGCGTTGCTGAAGAGCATCGCCAACGATACGGAACTGTACAAGGATGGACGCGAGGCGGTCATCCGACATCTATTCCAGTTTGCTGAGTGGGAAGATGCCGTGCGCGTTGCGCGCGAAGGACTTGAGAAGAATCCGGCGCGGAAGACGGAGTACAACAACTACATCGCCGAAGCCCTCCTGAAGCAAGGGAACAAAGATGAAGCAAGGGCGATCATTGACCAAACGCTGGCGTCCAAGGGGGACGATGCGGTGGCGCTGGCGCTGAAGGGGCAGATGCTGTTGGATTCCCGCGAATCTGGCTTTGCCAAAACCGCCATTGAGGACCTTACCAAGGCCGTTGCCGCCCAGCCGAACAATGTGGTGATGCGCTTTGATCTGGGTCGCGCTTACCTGGCCAGCGGCGACCTGCAGAAAGCGATGAACGAGTTTCAGCAGGCCGTGCAGCGTCGCGCCAACTATGGCCCGGCACACCTGGCCCTGGCCAAGCTGTACCTACTGCAACGCCAGTACGCCAACGCGATCGCCAGCGCGGACCGCGTCCTGCAGTTGACCGCCACGCAACCCAGCGCGGACGCGATCCTGGTGAAGGCCCTCTCTCACGTGGGTCTGGGAGAGTTGGATAAGGCAGAGGAGTTGCTGACGCGCGCTATCGGGTTGTATCCGCGTGTGCTTGAGTTCCGCTTTGAACTCGGACGTGTTTACCTGGCGCGAAACCAATCCGCCAGGGCCGAGGAGAACTTCCAGAAAGCGCTGGAAATCGATCCGAAGGACTTCCGCGGAATGTCTGGCCTGGCCGAAGTCTACGCTCGCGCCGGACGCTTGGATTACGCCATCCAATTCCTGAACGGGCAACTGGCCAATGCCACCAATCCCGTGTTGCTGCGCAACGCGATTGGCAATCTGTTGGTGCGCAAGGGCGATTTGCAGGGGGCTTTGGCCAACTACCAGGAACTCGCCAAGACCGTCACGAATTCGGCGGATCTCAATTTGCGGATGGGCGAGGTCTACCGACGCATGGGCGACATGCAGTCCGCGGTCACCTATCTGCAGCGGGCCAGCGAACTGGACCCCAATAACCTGGTGCCGGTGATGCAAACCGCCCTGGTGCTGTCTGAGATGGGACGCACCCGCGAAGCGACGGACGCCTATGAGCGGGCCATCCGGTTGGACCCGGAAAACATTGTCGCTTTGAACAACCTGGCCTATATGCACGCGGAAACGGGCGGCGACCTTGACCTTGCGCTTCGTTACGCGGAAACGGCAAAGCGCAAGGACCCGCGAAACGCCCAGATTGACGATACCCTGGGGTGGATATACGTCAAGAAGAATCTGAACGACAACGCCCTGGTGATCTTCCGCAACCTCATCAAGCAGGAGCCGGGCAATCCCACCTTCCGCTACCATTTGGGAGTGGCGTTGGCCCAGCGCGGCGATGTGGACCAGGCCAAGCAGGAGCTGAACCAAGCCCTACGCAACAACCCGTCCCCGAAGGAGCAGGAGGAAATCCGCAAGGTGTTGGGCAAGCTGTAAGCGCGCAAGCGCAGCACCTTGTCCCGGCTTACGGGGCTCTTTCCCTCATCGCATGTCATCCAGCAGCGAGACTCCCCATTCTCAGGCCGCCCCCGCCAGTGGCCCGCTGTGCCAATGGCATCCCTGGGCGCCGTGGGTAGCCCCCTTCGCGCTGTACATGCTCATTCTGAGCGGGGATAGCCTGGTTCCGCTTAGCCCCACTGTGAACCATTGGCTGCGGTTGCTGTTGGTGGCGCCGTTGCTGCTGCTTTGTAGCCGCAAGCTGGTTTCCTGGAGGCCCCGCAACGCCATCGCGTCCGTCTTGGTGGGCGTAGCCGTGTTTGTGGTGTGGGTGGCCCCCGATGCCCTGTTTCTGGGCTATCGCAGTCATTGGTTGTTTTCCAATTCCCTGCTGGGGCAGTATGACCCCACGCAAGGCGTCAGCGCCGCCGGAGGGCCGTCCTTCTGGATGCTGCGCATTGCCGTATCGGTGCTGTTGGTGCCGGTGATTGAGGAACTGTTCTGGCGCGGATTTCTGATGCGGGTCCTCATCCGAAACGACTTTCGGCAGGTTGCGATGGGTACCTTTCAGCGGGACGCCTTTTGGATCACCGCGGCCCTGTTCGCCTTGGAGCATGGAGCCTTCTGGGATGTTGGCCTGGCCGCGGGCATCGTGTACAACGCCTGGCTGGTACGCACCCGGTCGCTTGCCGATCTGGTGCTTGCCCATGCGGTTACGAACGGCCTGCTGGCGGCGTACGTGCTGGGGCTGGGACGATGGGAGTTTTGGCCCTAACCGCTTCGTAGCGGCATCCCCCAACTGGGCGCCACGCGGCGTCCACACCCGGAAAGACATTGCCTTATGCGTATTCGCGAACTGCTGGCCACCGGCCGCCCTTCCTTTTCCTTCGAGTTTTTCCCGCCAAAGACCCAGGAGGGCAGCCACCTGTTGCTGGAGGCTATCGACGCGCTGAAGGATTTGCGTCCCACCTATGTGTCGGTTACCTACGGCGCTGGCGGCAGCACCCGCGACCTCACCATTGACCTGGTGCGCCGTATCCAGCAGGATTTTGGCATCGAAACCATGGCTCACCTCACCTGCGTGGGCTCAAACCGCGATGAGATTCGCGATGTGGTGAACCGATTGGCCGATAGCGGCATTCAGAACGTGCTGGCCCTGCGCGGGGACCCGCCGAAGGGGCAGACGGCGTTCTCAGCGGTGGAGGGCGGCTTCCATCACGCCAGTGAACTCACTGGATTCCTGCGTCAGCATTGGGGCCTTTGCGTGGGCGGCGCCTGCTATCCGGAGGGCCATACGGAAGCGGTCTCGTTGGATGCCGATATCGCCAACTTGCGCCACAAGGTGGAGGCGGGCGCGGAGTTTCTGGTCACCCAACTGTTCTTCGATAACCAAAAGTACTTCGACTTCGTCCGCCGGGTGCGCGACGCGGGCATTGGCGTGCCCATCATCCCGGGATTGATGCCCATCACCAACGTGGAGCAGGTGGAGCGCTTCACGCGGATGTGCGGCGCCAGCATTCCCGAGCCGCTGCTGAGCGAGTTGCAGCGCCTGCGGGACCGGCCGGATGCCGTGCTGTCTTTGGGTGTGGCGCATGCCACCGCGCAATGCCTGGATCTGCTGGCCAAGGGCGCACACGGCATCCACTTCTACACACTGAACAAGTCCGCGGCCACCCGTACCATCCTCACGGCGTTGCGTACTGTGTACCCGGCAGCCCGCTGAACGGCAAGTCCTGATACTCTGGCAGGATAGCTTTCCACAGCAGCGCCGTAGAAGGAGATCGAAAAGACGATGTCCGCATTTCCTCGCATGCACCGCTTGTTCGCGCAGGATGGGCGCTGTCTGGTGATCGCCCTGGGGCGGTGGGACGAGTGGTGAAGACGGCTCCAGATGCCATCCAACTGGCGCCGGGTCAGGCGCGGATTCTGCAGGGCATTCCGGGCCCGCGTAAACCAGCCCTGGTGATGCGCGCCGATACCACCAACATCTACACGCGCCCCGCCGCGGATAGCCTGTTTGCGGTGCTGGCGGAGAATGCCGTTGAGCGCGCACTGGCCCTGGATGCCGCTGCCATTGTTGTGAATCTCATCTCGGCGCCAGGGCATGAAGAGGTCCACGCCCAGTGCCTGCGACACATCAGCCAACTGCGGGGCGTGTGTGATCGGTTCGGAATGCCGCTGATGGTGGAGCCGCTGGTGATGTTGCCCGCACCGAACGGCCGCATGCTGGAATCCTCACTGAACGCGCACGCGATAACGATGCTCACGCGCCAGGCAGTGGAAATGGGAGCAGATCTGATCAAGGCCGATGCACCCGACGAACCTTCAGAGTTTGCGTCCATCGTGGAAGCGGCGTCCGGCAAGCCGGTGCTGGTGCGCGGCGGCGCCACGATGCAACCGGAAGCGCTGTTGCCCCGCATCGCCACCCTGATCCAGGCCGGAGCGCAGGGTCTGGTCTTCGGCCGCAATATTCTGCAGGCTGCGCACCCGGAGCAATTCGTAGGGGCACTGCTGGGACTGCTGCACGGGAATGGGCAGCAGGAGGCGACTCCCCAGCCTGCCGCCCGCGCCAACCCGGGTCCGCCGCCCCCCTTACCGCCACAGCCTCCCCCGGCGCCTCCCTCGCCGACGGGGATGGCTCCCACGCCGACGGGGATGCCTCCCGCGCCCCCCACGCCAACAACCGTATCCGCAGCGCCGCCGACACCCGTGCTTTGACCTGCGCCAGGCAGGGAAGTTGGCTTGGCAGAGTCCATTGCCGGGGCGCGTGTGGAAGCGGCTTCGCGCATCGCGCCAAGGCATCGGCATTTTCCTCTACCCGTCGATTCGGCCTATCATGAAGCGTAGGCCCGCGCGGATCGCGGGTTGCACCATCCAACGGACTCACCGCAATGACCATTCAATTCGACGACAAGAACTGCTTCGCGGCCATGGTGGGTGATACCCATGGCATCACCCCAGAGGAATTTGAGGCCGGCAAGGTAATGGCCGAAGGCGCGCGCCAACGCTTCCAGAAGTTGAGCGACGACCAGGTGTACGGCTTTGCCCACTTGCCGTTCACGCAGGACCTGGACGGCATCCTGAAGCTGGCTGAGGCGCTGAAGGGCAGCTACGACAGCGTCTGCCTGGTGGGCATCGGCGGCAGCGCCCTGGGCCCCTGGGCTGTCGATTGCGCCTTGCGCGGACCGCACCCCATCCAGGGAAAGCACGATGCGTCCAACCCCCGCCTGGTGATCCTGGATAACGTGGACCCCATGTTCATTGAGGCCGCCCTGGCCAGCATGAACCCCAAGAAGACAATTGTGCTGGTGGTGACCAAGTCTGGCTCCACGGCAGAAACCACGTCTACTTTCCTGCTGGTTTACCACTGGCTGAAGGAAGCCGTGGGAGCGAAGAAGGCCCCTTCGCGCGTGATCGCCATCACCACGGAAGGCAAAGGCGACCTGGACGGACTGGCGCGCAAGGAAGGGTTCGCCAGCTTCTACATTCCCCAGAATGTGGGTGGCCGATTCAGCGTGCTGACTCCGGTGGGGCTGGTTCCCGCCGCGCTGACCAACGTGGATATCCGCCAGATGATGAAGGGAGCGGCAGCGATCAACAAGCTGGCCTGGAGCCCGGATCTGAACGTGAATACCCCCTTGCGCGCCGCGCTGGTCCATTACCTTTTGCTGGCCAAGAAGCAGAAGTCGATTCAGGTGGCATTCCCTTACTCGAACCGGCTATGGGGCA
>JALOKO010000026.1 GCA_025456495.1 Bryobacterales bacterium
CCGCCCGGCCGCAGATCAAAATCTGCGCTCGGCACCGTCCACGGCTTTGGGCAAAACCACTGCCGCAGCAGTTCCGGCTCCGTCCAGCATCGCCACACGGCAACGCGCGGCGCGGCAATGTCGCGCTCCAGCGTCAGCGTGTGCAACTCCTCCGGCTGCCGGGCTGCTTCTGACCGCGCCATGGCCTCCGCGCCCGGCTCCAGAATCGCCCAGTCCAGGCCAAACGGATCCCGCAACCGCCCATAGTAGTCGCCCCAGAACTGCAGCCCGTAGGGCATCGTCTCCGTAAAGCCCGCCGCCAGCGCGCGCGCCCACCAGCCCTTGCCATCACCCACCACCAGTTGCAGCGTGGCGCCCTCCTGCAATCCTGCGCCCCCAGGCAAGTTGCCCGCCATTTGGTCCATCAGCATCAGCACGCCGCCGTTGATTTCCAGCGACACATTCATCACCCGCCCCGCTTCATCGCGCGTGAAGTCCCCCACCATCCGGGCGCCCAACGCGCGCTGGTAGCAGGCAACCGCCGCATCCGCGCTCTCGCACACCAGATAGGGAATCACCCCCTTCATCAGCCAGCTTGCGTTTCTCGGTTCTGTCATCGTCTTTCCTCCTCGGTGCGAAATAGCAATTCCACATAGGCTCTCAGGTGCCCCAATTGTTCCAGGGCAATGGCCCGGCCGGCTGCCGCACTGTTGCTCGCCTTGGCCAGGATGAACGCCCCCTGGATCACCGCCTGCGTATGCCGCGCCAAACTGGCCGCCGTCCACGTAGGTTTCTCTTCCATCTCGTCCATGGCCGCCTGCAGATCACGTTCCAGCGTCTCGGCATGCCCGAAGATGGACGCTCCGCACGCGCGGCGGATCGCCTCACTCCCGGCAAACGATTCCTGCACCATCGTTCCCACCAGACACGTGAACTGCCACAGCTCCCCCGCAACCAGCGATCGCCGCAAGTCGATATAGCCCAACACTCTCTCCAGCGGGTTGGTCAACGCATGGTAAGAAGCCTGCGCAAACAACGCCGAGGTCGTCGTGGCCCAAAACGCGGCGGCAGCCACCCCCAGTTCTTCCTTGCTCTTGAAGTGGTGGAAAAACGCCCCCTTGGTAACTTCCGCATGACGGCAAAGGTCGTCAACGCTGGTCCCCGCGAAGCCCTGAGCCCGAATCACGTCTCGTGCCGCTTCCAGCAATCGGGTGCGGGCATCTCCCCGCATCGGCTGATTTTTAGGAGCTCGCGCCATCCATCGAACATACCAACTATTCGGTATGTTAGCAACGAACATCCACTCACCCAGCCACGGTGCGGTCTTACTCGCTACGGCCACTCCCCAAACACCCCCTACCGCCCCCTCGCTCCCCGCAGTTGCTGCTTCAGCCACCTCATCGCGGCAGTCACTGATTCCGGCGTCGGCGAATGCCCGCTCCCGTGGTTCAACATCCAAATACCCCCGTGCGGGCGAGCCGCCTGTGCGGAGGCGTCCGCATACGCTCTAGCCCCGCGCTGTAGCAAGGCAAGGCTCTTTGCGCCGTCCGCGCTTTCCCCGGCGATCAACAGAAACGGACGCGGCGCCGTCAGTTGCAGCAGTTGGTGATGATCCGCCTCCGGCGGCAGCAGCCGTATCCGCTCTCCCAGATACCACGGGTCCTGGTAGTTCGAAAAGCCCAGCGCGATACCCGGCTCCGACGACACCACCGCCCGGTAGCGAGGCTCGAAGGCAGCCGCGTACAGCGCCATCTTGCCTCCCAGCGAATGCCCGGCGATGGCCATCCGCATGGGGTCAATCTCCGGCTGGGCACTCAGCCAGTCCGCAACGCGCTGGGATTGCCAAACCCAGTACCCCATGCCGCTCACCCCCGGATGCCGTTGCGCCAGGTCCGCCACCACTTCCAGGTAGCCCGGGCCATCGTTCTCCCCGGCCCACCGCACCAACAGCGCGGCCATGCCATGCTGGACGGCCAACTGCCCGAGCGCCCGCGCCCCCGCTGGCATCGCGTTGCGCCCCCCCAGATCCAGCCCTGCCGGGGTATCCACATCATAAAAGGGAATCACCACCACCGGCAGACGCCCCCGTGCCCCCGGACTGCCGCCAATCACTCCCGCGGGCAGCATCAGCAGCGCCCGCAGCGCCAAGCCCGGCTCCACCGTCAGGTCAAGCAATCGTCCATGCCATGCCGCCTGCACCAATTGCTGACGCACAACGGCTTGCACCCGCACCGGCGGCACGTTCGGCACGCCCAGCACCGTCCTCCATCGCTGGCGGATTGCTTCCGGTGTCTCCAGCGCTTCAGGCGGCCCCGGCAAAACCGGGACAATCCCCAAAGCTTCAGCAGGCCCCAAAGCTTCAGCAGGCCCCAAAGCTTCAGCAGGCCCCAAAGCT
Source organism: Bryobacterales bacterium (assembly GCA_025456495.1). Taxonomy (GTDB): domain Bacteria; phylum Acidobacteriota; class Terriglobia; order Bryobacterales; family Bryobacteraceae; genus JACTMJ01. The sequence continues at coordinate 2,375 of JALOKO010000026.1, forward strand.
TCAGCAGGCCCGGAAGCCTCAACCAATCCAGAACCCTCAGCATCTCCCTGCTCGTCCGCGTCCACTGGCACACTGCGCGCGAGGCGGAACCCAACGTACGGGCTGCGCTCGCCAGGTGGCATGGACGACCGCAACCCCTTGTTCCAGCTTCTGGGCGGCGTAAGGAAAGATCCGCCCCGAATCACGCGTTCGTTGCCCGTGAGCGGTCCAAGCGGATCAGTCACCGCATCCACAATACGCGCCGCATGATAGCGGTCCCAGCACCATTCCCACACGTTGCCCAACTGATTCCGCGTGCCCGTTGGGGAAACAGGGCCACTGCTTACCGGAAGCGTCCCCGAATGCTGGGCTTCCTGAACAGCGGCCACCGAGTTTTCCCCGCGAAAGAGGTGTGCCGTATCCAGGAATTGGCGCGCCGCATCCGGGAATTGGTGTGCCGCATCCGGGCCAAGCTCCGTCAGCGAATTCAACGTGCCCAGGGCAGCCATCCATTCCGCTTCCGTCGGAAGCCTGTAGCCTGAGCAGCCGGGCAGCAGCCCACCCTCGTCGTCATAGCAGGCGCTCAGCCCCTCCCGCACGCTGCGCCGGTTGCAATAAGCCAGAGCCTCGTTCCAACTCACGCCAGTCACCGGATGATCGGGCTGTTTGTGCCTGGACGGGTTGCGCCCCACAATGCGCTGGAATTCCTGCTGGCTCAGTTCCTCCCTGGCCATCAGGAAGCGCGACACTCGCACATCCAAGGGGATCCCGGTGATGCCGTCCGTGACCCGTTGGACGGATTCCGGTATCGAAACAAACTCCTCGGCCGGCACCGGAGCGACAAGCAGCAACAACAACAGCAGCAGAAAAATCATCACTCGACGCCATTTACCCCAATTGCACCTCAAGCCGCGTCACGGAGTGCGGCGGCAGCAGGCAAGCCAGCACCCCTGCCCGCAACTCGCAGCGTCCCGCCACCGGCTTCACGGTCTCCGGTGCAGCGAAGCTGTTGTGCGCCTGGGCGTTCGGTCCGGCCAGCACCTCCGCGCTCACGCTGCGCGCCGCCACCCCGCGCAACAGCACCTCCACCGCCGCCGCCTCCGTCATGTGCAGGTGATTCAGCGTCACCGTTAGCACGTTGCCCTTCCGCGAGGAAGACGCACTCAGCCGGCTCAGGTGCGCCGCTTCCCCGTTCCGCGTGTAGCTCACGGACGGCGCGCTCACCTCCGTCCGCAACGATTCGCCCCCCTGATGCGCCGCGTACATCGCAAACACGTGATACGTCGGCGTTAGCGCAAACTTGTCCTCATGCGCGAAGCACAAGCTCTGCAAGCAGTTCACCAATTGCGCGATGTTCGCCATCGCCACCTTGTCCGCATGCCGGTGGAAGATGTCGAAGGTCAACCCCGCCAGCACCGCGTCGCGCAGCGTGTTCTGCTGTCCCAACAGCGCTTCCGGAAACGGCTCCGTCCCGCTCTTGTGCCAGCTTCCCCACTCATCGATCGCCAGCTTGACGCGGTGACGCGGGTCCGATTCGGCCATCACGCCCCACTGCGACGTGATGAGGTTCTCCATCCGGATCGCGTCCCGCAGCAATTCGTAATACTCTTCGCTGTTGAACTGGGCCGCGTCCCCCTTGCCCTCAAACCAATCGCGCGTGCGTCCCCCGCTCACGTTCCAGGAATAGTGATGCGCCCCCCAGCCCCACAACTTCCCAATGCCCGGTCCGCCTGCCTTCTCAAAGAAGCGACGCGTCCAATTGCGATCGTCGCTATTGGGGCCGGAACCAATCAGAGCCAGCGGCACTCCATAAGAGGGCGCCCATGCGCTGAAGCGGCGGAACTCACTTGCGTAATCCTCCGGCGTGAAGTTGCCCCCGCAACCCCAGCTTTCGTTGCCCACGCCCCAATACCGAACGTTCAGCGGAGCCGCTTCCCCGTCCGCCGCCCGTTGCCTGGCCAGCGTCGTGCTGCCCGCCGGAGAATTGCAGTATTCCACCCAACGCCAGAATTCCTGCGCCGGCAGGCTGCGCAAGTTCGCCGCCAGGTACGGCTCCGCCCCCACCGCGCGGCAAAAGCGCACGAACTCAACCGTTCCGAACGTGTTCGGGTCGTACGTCTCCGCACCCATGCGATTGGCCCCCTTGGGCCACTCCCGCGCGTCCACCCAGAAGTTCGTCCGCACCGGACGCCGCGCCGGGTCCCCCACCCCATCCCGCCAGTCATACTGGTCCGCAAAGCACCCACCCGGCCAGCGCACCACCGATGGCTTGATGGGCTTCAGCGCCTCAATCAGTTGCTTCCGGATTCCCTGCACGTTTGGGATCCGCGAGTCGACCCCCACCCAGATGCCGTCGTACACCACGGCCCCCAGATGCTCCACGAAGTGCCCGTAGATTTCCGGCGCAATCCGCCCGATGGGCTCGGCCGCCAGCACCTCCACCCGACAGGCGGGCGACTGCGCGCGGGCTGGAACTCCCCCCACGGCCAATCCCGCCGTCGCCGCCAGAAAGGCGCGACGATGCATGGCTCTCATTCCACCGGCAGATGACGACATCGCGATTTCCTCGCCGTGATGCTATCGTTCGCGGCTGGGTTCCGTCAACGGCTGGGCGGTTCCCGATCTCGCTACCGGCTGCATGCCATCGCCTGGGTCCACCGTAGGCTCCCATCTCCACGCTGCATCCATCACCGGCAGAAAGGCAGACGCCATCGCGCCATCAACGCGATGGCTTAGCCTTCGGCTTGTCAGCCTTTGGCGCCTTCTCCTTCTTCGGCGCCGGCTTCGGCGGCGTTGGTGGCTGGCCCGCCGGCTGGTAACCGAAATCCCAGGCGCGAATGTTCCCTTCCCCCGGCGAAAACGTCGCCAGCGCATACTCCCCAGGCTCCAGGTCTTCCCGCGGCCAGATCTGGTACAGCATCGGCCCCGCCTGCCGCCGGAAGTCCGCTACGTCTTCCTGAAACTCCATCAGTTCTTTCGACACAGGGATCAGTTCCCACGTCTGCACCACGCGGTTCCCCTTGTGCTCAGTCATCTTCAGGAACCCGAACCGCTGGTGCGTGTGCAGCCGAATGTAAAACTCCGGCCGTGGCGTCTGGAACACCGTCTGCGAATACAGCCCCTTCAGTTCCACCCAGTTCCGTCCCGCCACCATCGGCAGGGGAGTGATCACTTTCAGGAAACTCCGGCGCCGGTCGTTCACCATCTCCAGTTCTGCCAGCGGAATCTCGCGCGGCCTTCCATCCTGGAAGTAGTACACTCCCACATCCGGCGGAATCGCAGCCGCTTCCCGGCGCATCCGGCGCTCCACCGCCTCTTCGTCGTCAACCAGCTTCTGCTCTTCCGCCTGCACGGCCTTGCGCTCGGCATCCTCGCCCGTCGTCCGCGCAAAGTCCACCAGTTCCTTCGGAAGCTCTTCCCACTGGCTGCGCTCCACGCTATAAAAGCGCACCCGGTCCGTCAGCACCTGGTATTCACGCACCACATGGTAGCTGCCATCCGTCAGGTACAAACGCTGGTTCCCCCGCAAACACAAGGGCGCCAGCATCAGCCATAGCGAACGCCGGGAAAGGGTGGCGATGGTTGGCATCAGGCAATGCTCCAGCAGGCCAGGACGGCCAGTCTTTACTCAACTTTATCTTTCTTTACCCGCCACGCGCTAACATTTCCGCCGCCTCCCACGTATTCCTAAGTGAAGGAGTCCTACGATGGCCACCATATTCCCCCTCATTCTCGGCATGGCTGACATGCTCGCCAGGGGCTTCCTGCTGGCCATGCTCTGCGGCGCGGTCTTCCTCTGGATGCTGCATAAGGCCGCCGCCAGCACCTGGCGCCTGCGCAGCCTCCAACCGGCGCCCGCTCCCCCGCCCCTTCGCCCCGCGCCCCTCCGCCCCCAACCCTACCGGATGCGCTCCGCCCCCGGCCAGCGCGACCATTAAAGCCCCAAAAGGCAAAAAAATCTGAATTCGACCCATTTGTGGACCGAATCTATCAGACTTTGTACTCTTTTTTTGGTATGGTTGTCTTGGGACCCTGATTCCCTCTGGCGCGCGTGGGCAACGCCGCACTGAGGAACCATCGCGTGGTGAAGGCAACCGCAGCATGGTACAGTGGCATTCCATAGCACTGCTTATGGAGGGTGACATGAAGAATAAGTTCGGCAAATGGATAATGCTCAGCCTGCCCCTGTTGGCAGCGTGCTTTGTGTGGATGGGAACTCTGGAGGCGCAGCAGCGTCCGGTGCAACGTAGCACCGACGCCCCGTACACCGCGCCCACGGATGGCCCGGGAATGTACCGCACCTATTGTGCGGTTTGCCATGGTCCACGTGGACAAGGCGACGGTCCGGCGGCGCCCGCGATGAAGGCCAAAGTCACTGACCTCACCCAACTTACCAAGAACAACAAGGGTAAGTTTCCTGAGGATCGGGTGTACAACTCCATCGCTGGGGACATGAACATCCCCGCCCACGGCGCAACCGACATGCCCACCTGGGGCTATGTGTTTAAGCGGATTTCCGGCTCAACCGATGAGCGGGAAGCGGTGGTCCGCCTGAAGACGCTCACCAACCACATCAAGTCGATGCAGCAGCGCTAAGTTGCGCTGTGCTCCATCTGGAAATTCAGGGCGACCTCACCCAGGTTCTGGTGGCGTCGCCCTTTCCTTTCCTCCCCTCACACCTGGCGCCTCACCCGCGCCCCACCTGACTTCCCCGCCCCTCCCGGCCAAGCTCCCCAAACCTGCGCGACACTGGAAAGTGGAATGCCGCCCCACCCGCGGCCCTGCTCAGCATGGACATCGAACAACTCAAGCAACAGGTCGCCGCCCTCGGCCCCTGGTTTTACCCCTTCTCCCTCGCTGACGGCGTGGTCACCCCCTCCAAGGTCCCCCCGCAGGTCCAGGGAATCTTTGACACCCGCCTGCAGATGCTGCAGCACGCCGTGAACACCCACTTCGGCCCGCGCCTCGCCCACATCCGCGCCCTGGACGTCGGCTGCCACGAGGGCTTCTACAGCCTTGCCCTGCGCCGTATGGGCATCCCCGATGTCCTTGGTTTGGATTATCGGGACGATAACCTACGGCGTGCCCGCTTCGTAACACAAGCCCTCGGAATCAGCGGCCTGCGCTTCCTGCAGGCAGACGCCGAAGAGCTCAACCCGGCCAGTTTGGGTGAGTTCCCGCTGGTGGTCTGTTACGGGTTGCTGTATCACTTGGAGAACCCCATGCGCGTCCTGCGTCGGCTGTATGCGCTTACGGGAGAGCTGTTGGTTCTGGAAACGCAGGTGGTGGATGAGGTGGATGGCGTCACCGAATGGGGCAGCCTGGAATGGACCCGCCCCTTCCACGGCATCCTCGCCGTAATTGACGAATCGGGCGAATACCGCGAAGGCAATCAGGAAACCGGATCCACGCCCGTTGTCACCTGTCCGTCGCCACGCGCCTTGCGGGCCATGCTGCAGGCGGCAGGGTTTCGCGATATCGCGGTGCAACCCCCTCCCCCGGACGCCTACGAACAGTTGGCCCGTGGCAAGCGGGTGGTGGTCACGGCCCGGAAGTAGCGTCGGCAACAACCCCCGCGCCACACTGGAGCATGCCCGCCCCCCTTGAGAAGACGGTCCGCCCGCTCCCAAGACAATGTGCTTCCGGCCCCGCGCCAGGCATCTTTACAGCAAGCCGATGAGTTCCAGCCACCCTCACCCCAAGCACCCTTCCCCTCAGGCTTCCAGCGCCCGGCACACTCCCCCGGTTCAGCCCGGCGCCTGTGAGCTTTGTGGTCGCGCGGGCATGCCACTCACCCGCCACCACCTGATCCCCCGCACACGTCACACCAACAAGCGCAACAAGAAGTTATTTGCCCGCGACGAGGTGAAAACCCGATTGGCCATGCTTTGCCGCGCCTGCCATTCCATGTGCCATTCCGTGTTGACGGAAAAAGAGATGGAAGCCCGTTTCCACACCGTCGCCGCCCTGGCCAGCCATCCCGAGATCGCCCGCTTCGTCGATTGGGTGCGCCACAAACCTCCCGGCTTCCAGCCAAGGGTACGCCGCGCCACTACGCCGAAAGGCGCCGCGGAAAGCCTACACTCCTTCTCACGCGGCCCTTCCAGCGACGCTTACAATGAAGGCTAATGCTGCAGCGCACGGCCATAGCGACGCACCGAATTGGCGCACTGGCCATGGCGCAGGCAGCGCCCACGCCCGCCCACGCGCATCGCTGGATCGTCCTCGCCACCCTGATGTGGGTGGCCGTCTCCGTCCTTGCCGGCGCGCCCACGGCGGCGAAGCCTGTCTGCGCCCCTTCCCGGCAAGCCTCTGCGTGCCTGCAGGCGGCAGTGGATACCGCCAAGCCCGGCAGCATCCTGCATCTGGGTCCCGGTTCCTATGTACTGGACGCGCCGCTGCAGCTCACCCGTGACGACATCACCGTCCAGGGCCAGGGCGACGCCACCGTACTGGTGCGCGCCGTCACCGTCGAAAATGGCGACGGATTGCTGAACCTGCGCGCCCACGGCGTCACCCTGCGTCGCTTGCGCGTGGACGGCCAGGTCACGGAACCGGAGTTGCTTCCGTATACCCACCCCGCCGGTGCGCCCAGCGTCCTCGCGGCGCCCATTCACGGTGACCCCATGCACCCCCTCCTGCTCCGCAATACCAGCATCACCATCCATCGCGGCAGCAGCCGCATTACCCTGGAAGAGGTCACCATTCAGCGGACGGGCGGCTACGCCATCCTCATCGATGCCCGTTACGCCCCCGTCCGCGACATCACCCTTCGCCGCCTCCACCTCCGCGACAATCGCCCGCACCTCTTCGGCCGCCCCGGCGACATCCGCTACGGCAGTTGGACCGGCGGTATCCACTATCAGAATGATGGCCGCGACCTGGATTTCGCCCGCCACGCCCTCATCGGCCTCACCGTCGAGGACTGCCTGTTTGAACGCCTCAGCGGTCACGCTTTCTGGGGCCACGGCTACGGCTTCCAGACCCTGAACCAGGACATCCTCGTGCGCCGGAATCGCTTTGTGGAAATCGGGATGGATGCCGTCCTCATCGCCAACGCCACCAACGCCACCGTGGAGGGGAACCAGTTCCATCGCATCGGCTACGTCGCCGCCGGCAAGCCTGACGACCTCCGCCCGGCCTGGTATCCCGGTCTGCGCGAGGATGGCGCGGACAACATCCCCGCCGTCGCCATCGACACCTCCGGACTGGTGCGGCATTCAGCGTATCGCAACAACTCCATGGTGAACGTCAACGGACATTGCATTGACCTGGACGGCTTCACGCAAGGCGCCGTCACTGGCAACCTCATGCGGGTATCGGGCAGAGAAGACGCCTTCGCTTACACCAACGATCACGTGGAGGAGTTTGGCGGACATCGTCAGGGAAACTTCACCAAGGGCATCAACCTCAGCAACACCGCCGCCGCCGCGCCCACTGAGGACGTACGCATTGAGGGCAATACCCTCATCAACATGGGGGGATTCGCTATCGCCCTCAACGATAGCCAGCGCTGCGTGGTGGCCAACAACCACATCCGCCACTACGGCGCCATCTACGCGCCCATCATCCTCACCCACTCCCTGCGCCAACCCAGACAGCACCATGTCAGCCGTGAGAACACCATCACCGGCAACTACATCCACTTCTACCTGGAGGCTTTTTGCGTCACTGAGGCGGACGACCTCGGCGGCGGACCCCTTCCCGTCGAAGGCCCCAACTACGTCCATGGCAACACCTGCGACGCCAACACCCACGGCGAGTTCGCACCCGGCGCGCACAGCCTCAGCCGCGCTGCCCCGCACGCCGCGCCTTGACGCCCTCGCCGCTCTTCCCTGCTCGCCCGCTATCCCCGCGCCGCCACGGGAGAGGCGTCGTGCTCCTTCTGGAACTCCTCGTAGGGACCCTGGAAGTCCTGCACCTTGCCGTGGTCGAAGTGCCAGATCCGCGTAGCCACTTCGTCAATCAAATCGTGGTCATGCGTCACCAGCAGCACCGTGCCCTCATACCGCTGCAGAGCAATGTTCAGCGCATTGATGGCTTCCAGGTCCAGGTGGTTGGTGGGCTCGTCCAGCACCAGAAAGTTCGGCTTCTGCAGCATCAGCCGGCAGAAGATCAGCCGCGCGGCCTCACCACCCGACAGGTTGTTCGTTGACTTCACGGCGTCCTCGCCGCTGAACAGCATTTGCCCCAACAGCCCGCGCAACTCCTGTTGGGTAGCCTTCACGTCAAACTCGTTCAGCCAGTCCACCAGGGTCATGCCCTTGCGAATACTGTCCGTGTGGTCCTGCGCGAAGTAGCCCACGGCCACCTCGTGCCCCCACTGCACCTCACCGCCATCCACGGCAAAGTTACGCTCAGCGGAATCCACAAAGCCGGTCGCATTGTGGATCAGCGATTTCAGCATCGTGGTCTTGCCCGCTCCATTGCGGCCGATAAGCGCAATCTTCTCGCCACGACTGATGCTGGCCGTGAAATTGCGAAACACGCTCAACTCGTCATAGCTCTTGCTGAGCCCCTTGATTTCCAGCGGATGCCGCCCACTGGGACGCGCCAGATCAAACCGAATGAAGGGCCGCTGGATGTTTGACCGCGCCAACTCCGTCGTCTTCAGCCGCTCCACTTCCTTACGCCGGCTGGTTACCTGACTGCTGCGCGTACCCGCCGCGAACCGCGCGATGAACTCGTTCAACTGCGCAATCTTCTTCTCCCGCTGCGCATTGTCGCTCTCAATCCGCGTCCGCACCTGCGTCTTCGCCATCACCATGTCATCGTAGCCGCCCGTGTACAGGATGATGGTCTCGTAGTCAATATCGGCGGTGTGCGTACACACTTCGTTCAGGAAGTGCCGGTCATGCGAGATGACAATCAGGCAGCCGTCGTAACTGCGCAGGTAGTTCTGCAGCCAGTGGATGCTGTCCAGGTCAAGGTGGTTGGTGGGCTCGTCCAGCAGCAGAGCGCCCGGGCTGCCAAACAGGGCCTGCGCCAGCAGCACGCGCACCTTCTGGCCGCCCTGCAGTTCGCTCATGCGGCGTTCATGCAAGTCCTCGGGCACATCCAGCCCGTCCAGAAGAACGGCGGCGTCACTTTCAGCCGTATACCCGTCTTCCTCGCCCACCACACCTTCCAACTCGCCCAGGCGCATGCCATCCTCGTCCGTCAGTTGGTCATGCGGCTTGTCGTACAGCGCATCCCGCTCCTGAAGCGCCTCCCACAGGCGGGCATTGCCCATCATCACCACATCCAGCACCCGGTGCTGTTCATAGGCGAACTGATCCTGCTTCAGCACGCCCAGCTTTCTCGGACGCGTCACCGTGCCCTTCTGGGCGTCCAACTCCCCGGTGAGGATCTTCATGAACGTGGACTTGCCCGCGCCGTTGGGCCCGGTAAGCGCGTAGCGACGCCCTGCCTGAAAGGTCACCGTCACCTCTTCAAACAGGATCTTGGCGCCGTAGCGCATCGAGACATTATGGACAGAGATCAAGCGGCGGTCTTCTTTCGTAAGGGATTATCGCGCCCGGGAATCGGGGCCTTGCACACGCCCGTGGATACCTCTATTGTAGCCGGAAACGCCGCAATCGCTCCGCCTGCTCCGCGCCAACGCCGTCCAGGCCCTTCCGCCCGCCTGCTCCAGGCCCTTCAATCCGCCTGCTCCAGGCCCTTCAATCCGCCTGCTCCAGGCCGGGCCGCCGTTCCCGCACCGCATCCAGAGTCCGCCTTGCCAGCATCTCGCCCACCACCCATTCTTCATCCACCACCGTGCTGGCGCCAGCCGTCTCCAGCGTGTTCGAAAACAAACTGTAACGTGCCCGCACCAGGATGGGCACCTCCGGCGCCAGCATGCGGCTCTGGCTGACGATCGTGCGCGAGATGCCAGGGTCAGGAATCGACACCACCACCGCCGCCGCATGCACAATCCCCGCGTGCTCCAGAATCTCCGGCTGCGTCGCATCGCCAATCTCAATCGGCTGCTCCACCCGGCAGGACGATACGGTCTTCGGGTTGGTCTCCAGAATGAAGTACGGAATTTCCTCTTCCTTCAGCGCATTGGCCACCGCGCGCCCGGCAGGCCCGTACCCCACCACAATCACGCGCCCCTTCTTCAACTTCGATTCCGCTCGCTGTTGCTGCAACTCCACCGCCCGCTTCCGGCGATCCTTCGCCAGCACCTTATTTGAGATCCAATGCGAAACCGGCGTCGCGTACTGAATCAGGTATGGCGTCGCCAGCAGGGTCACCACCGAAGCCCCCAGGAACTGGTCAAAGGCCTCCTGTGGCAGCAGGTTCTTGGTCACCGCAATCCGCGCCAGGACAAACGAAAACTCGCCTATCTGGCCCAGGATCAGTCCCGTTTGGATCGCAAACGGCAACGGTTGTCGCAGCGCCAACAGAATCGCGGTGATAATCGCCGCCTTCAGCAGAATCAGCACAATCGCCACCACCATCGACACCAGTAATTCCATCAGTGACGGCACCGCGGCCAGCATGCCAATCGACGTGAAGAACAGCGTCACAAAGGCCGCCCGCAGCGGCATCACATCCGCGCGGATCTGCTCAGCGAAGTCCAGGTCAGCCAGCAGAATTCCAGCGGCAAAGGCGCCCAGCACCGGCGACAACCCCACCGCGTGCGCCGCCCACGAACACCCCAACGACACGGCAATTGCAAGCACCACCGGCAAGTCGCGATTGCCCGCCGAAGCAGCCGCGTCAATCAACCGGGGCAGCACAAAGCGGATCGCCACGAAAAAACCCAGAATCAAGCCCCCCGCGCGCAGGAAGCTCATCCCGATCTCCATCGCTGCGCGGGCGCCGCTCTGCCCATCGGCCAGCACGCTCACCATAATCAGCAGCGGCACCACCGCCAGGTCCTGCATCAACAGAATGCTCAGCGCGTTGCGGCCCGGCGGACTATCCAGTTCGGCCCGCTCAATCAGAATCCGCAGCACCACGGCGGTACTGCTCATCGCCAACGTCGCGCCCCACACAAACGAGGCGCCCAGCGAAAAGCCCGCCAGACTGGTCAGCAGCAAACCCACCAGAATCGACACACCAATCTGAAACACCCCCATCAACGCCGCCGACTTGCCAAACTGCTTCAAGCGTCGCCAGGAAAACTCCAGCCCGATCGTGAACAGCAACAGCGCCACGCCCAGTTCGGCCAGCACCTCAACGTTTTCAGCGTCCTTCACAAACCCGAACGTACGTGGCCCCAGCGCGATGCCCGCAATCAGGTATCCAATCACCGCGTTCTGCCGCAGACGCTGCGCCACGATGCCAAACACCATCGCTACGCCCAGCAGCAAAACAATCTCAGCGAGAAACTTCCATTGGTCCATCTGCGATCCTCAACCCACCTTCGCGCGCAAGCGCAAGCTCTCCAGGATGCGCGACGGGGTCATCACCCGCCGCCGTCCAAGCACCTTTAATGGTAAAGCGGGAATGGCTCCACCACCCGGGTAATCACTCCGCTTGCGGCTGGCGCGTCTGGCTTCAGCCCATGATGCAGCGATGCGAAAAACCCCAGCAATTGCCCGGCCACCACCGCCAGCAATGCGGCAAAGGGCTCCGGCACACGCTCTGCGTCCGGTCCGGCTGCGTCCGGTCCGGCTGCGTCCGGTCCGGCTGCGGCGCCCCGCACAATCAGGCCCTCTTCCCCGGCATCCACCACCACCGTGACGCAGCCCAGTTGCTTCCGCGCAAGCTCCCGCAGCAGGTCGATGGCGTACCGGCGCGGCCGCGGCTCAGTGGGCAGAAAGCCCACAATCAGCGTCTGCGCGTCCAACGCCGCCATCGGTCCGTGTCGCAACCCAAGGAAGGTATCGTTGAAAGCCACCACCCGCCCGGCAGTCATCTCCGTCAGCTTCAGCGCTGCCTCACGGGCCGCGCCCGCCTGGCATCCCGCACCCAAAAACACTGCCCGCTCCACCGCCCCGAAGGGCAACGCGGCCACGGCATCGGCCAGTTGTGGCAGCGCCGCCCGCAATTGCTGGCAGGCCCTGCCGCAGGCATCGGCATAGGCCATCCTCTCCTCGCCGCTGCCACGGTCGGCGGCCCATCCCAAGCCCACCGTGGCCAGCGCCATACTGGTGAAACTGGAGGTCATCACCAGGCTCTCATCGTGCGTCGCCGCATGCAGCAACAGCGAACCCACCCTGGAATCCCCCGCGTGTTCCGTCACCAGGCGTCCCTGCGCATTGCAGGTGACATTCAAGTAGTGCGCCTCTGGTTGTTCCGCCATCAACACTCGCAACACCGCCGCACTCTCCGGACTGTTTCCTGACCGGGCATAGGAAATCACCAGCGGTCTTCCCGGTGGCAAGGCCGCCGCGCCATAGGCAAGGATGTCGCCTGACCCGATGGCCCGCACGGGCAGCCCCAGACGCGCCTGCATCTCTGGCGCGGCCAACTCCGCCGCAAACTGGCTGCTGCCGGAACCGGTAAGCGCCACGCACTCCGCCCGCGATTCGCGCAGCAGTCTCACCAGGCGGCTGCCGGCAAATTCCGTGGCGCGCAACGCGGTATCGGCCCACACCAGCGGCTGCTGCACAATCTCTCGCAACGTGTGCCCATAGCCCGCCGCCACGCGCTGCCCCTCATCCCCGCCAGGCAGGCGCCGCAGGCTTGCGCACGTATCGAGGACGCGCTCCGTTTCGCGCCCAATCCCCGCACTGTCGCTCAACGCGGCCAACGCGCGTAACGCGTCCGTACTCCCAGGGTCCCGCGGTTGCTTCCATGTCATAGACATTTCCCATTGTCGCCATACTTGCCCGCGCCTGTCCCGAGAACCGATGATGGGAAGGCCTCCCGTGTTTGGGAATTCCATTTCAATGGCCGACGAACTTCACCAAACGCCAGCCCAGCTTGCCGTAACGCCAGCCCAGCTTGCCGTAACGCCAGCCCAGCTTTACGGAACCGCCCTGTTGATTCACGGCGGTGGACCCACTCCGGTTCTCAACGCAAGCCTTGTCGGCGTGGTGGACGCCGCGCGGCGCTTCCCCCACATGCGCCGCCTGCTGGGCGCCACCCATGGCGTGGACGGCCTGCTGGCCGGGCGATTCGTTGACTTGCTGGCGCAGCCGCACGCGCTCATCCAGCAACTCCGCCATGCACCCGGGTCCGCCATCGGCTCATCCCGTCGCCATCTGCCCGATCAGGACTACGAACAGGTGCATGCCGCCATTGCCCGCCACGACATCCGCTACGTCTTTGTCACCGGCGGCAACGGCACCCAGGAAATGGGCTGGCGCATCCTGGAAACCGCCCGCCACCTCGGCTACGAACTCGTCGTCATCGGCATTCCCAAGACC
>JALOKO010000388.1 GCA_025456495.1 Bryobacterales bacterium
GTGGATGGGGAGAAGCGCTACATCCTCAGCCCTACCGGCCTGAAGGTGGGCCAGGCGGTCGTCTCCGGGACGGGCGCGGATATTCTGGTGGGCAATGCCCTGAAGCTCAAGGATATTCCTCCTGGCACAGCCATCCACAACATTGAGCTGCGTCCGGGGAAGGGCGGCCAAATGGTACGCAGCGCCGGCGTGGGCGCGCAGTTGCTTGGTCGTGAAGGGGGCATCGCCCTGGTGAAGCTGCCTTCCGGGGAAACGCGTCGCGTCTCCACCGAATGCATGGCCACCATCGGCCAAGTGGGCAATAGCGACCACGAGAACGAGACATTGGGCAAAGCCGGTCGCAGCCGCTGGCTGGGGAAGCGTCCCCACAACCGCGGCGTCACCATGAACCCCGTTGACCACCCGCATGGCGGTGGCGAGGGCCGCACCTCGGGCGGGCGTCACCCGGTGACTCCTTGGGGACAACCCACTCGCGGCTACAAGACGCGGAACAACAAGCGGACCGACAAGATGATCGCGGTTCGCCGTAAGAAGAGCTAGCTGAGGTTTCACGATGAGCCGATCTCTCAAAAAAGGTCCTTTCGCGGATGACCACCTGGTGAAGAAGGTGGAGGCGATGTCCGCCAACAAAGAGCGCAAGGTGATTCGTACATGGTCCCGACGCTCGCAAATTATGCCCGAGTTTATCGGGCACACGATTGCCGTTCACAACGGTAAGAAATTCATTCCCGTCTATGTCACGGAAAACATGGTGGGTCACCGCTTGGGCGAATTCTCGCCGACGCGCACCTACAAGGGGCACGTCGCCAAGTCAGACAAGTCGGGTGGCCGCGGATAAGGCTCATTCGCGCCCACGGTGGACTTGCGGGCGAACGCGCTGCGCGCCAGCGCGCGGCGGGATGAAGGGTAGCAGTTGGATGGGATGCGGTTCGCAGGCGGCGAGCGCAGGAGCAAGGGAAGCCCAGGAGAATACGGCATGGAAGTGAAATCGGAAGCCAGATACGTGAGGGTGTCGCCACAGAAAGCGCGCCTGGTGGTGGACCTCATTCGGGGGATGCGCGCCGGGGATGCCATCACGGTATTGCAGACGACCAACAAGGGAATTGCTCCCACGGTGGAGAAGGTGCTTCGCTCCGCGATCGCCAACGCCGAGAACCGCTCAGCCGAAGTGGACGTTGACAAGTTGTACGTCAGTCAGGCCTATGTGAACGAAGGTCCCCGGATGAAGCGTATCCGGCCGGCCCCCATGGGGCGTGCATATCGCTACCAGCGTCGGTTGGCGCACATCGTGGTGAAGGTTTCTGAGCAGCCCGTGGCGGCCGAGTAGAGAAGCGAGAAGGTGAACGATGGGTCAAAAAACACATCCTTACGGATTTCGTCTGGGAGTCACCAAAACCTGGCGGTCGCGCTGGTTCTCCAAGGCTGATTACTCCAAGCTGTTGCAGGAAGACCAGCACCTGAAGGAAAGCCTGCGGAAGCGCCTGAAGGCGGCCGGGTTGAGCTCCATCGAAGTGGATCGCCCTGGAAACAAGCTGCGCATCACCATCCGCACGTCCCGTCCCGGCATCGTCATTGGCCGCAAGGGTGCGGAGATTGAGAAGCTCAAGCAGGACCTGGCCAAGAGCACCAAGCGCGAAGTGTTTATCGACATTCAGGAAGTGCTGAAGCCGGAACTGGATGCCCAACTGGTTTCCGAATCCATCGCCTTGCAGTTGGAAAAACGTGTCGCCTTCCGGCGCGCCATGCGCAAAGCGGTGGATAGCGCGCTGCGCTTCGGATGCAAGGGGATCAAGGTGCGGGTGAGCGGTCGTTTGAATGGCGCCGAAATCGCCCGTAGCGAGTGGTATTTGCAGGGACGGCTACCGCTGCATACCCTACGCGCGGACATTGACTATGGCTTTGCTGAGGCCAACACCACCTATGGGGTGATTGGTGTCAAGTGCTGGATCTACAAGGGCGAAGTGTTGGAGGGTGGTCGCAAGATGACTGGCGACGCCGCCGATGCGCGTGGTCGTCGGCGCGAACGGCGTCCTCCTCGGGAGGGCGGCCCCCGCGACGGTGGACATCGCGAGGGAGGCCATCGTGACGGTGGGGCCCGTGACGGTGGTGCCCGCGACGGTGGTGCCCGCGACGGTGGTGCCCGCGAAGGTGGCGCCCGCGAAGGTGGTCATCGTGAGGGCGGATTCCGGCAAGGCGCCGGGCGCGGGGCGGCTGGCGCCCCGGTGACGGCCGCGCCGACGCCCGTGGCCGCGGCCCCGGCGGAGAATGCCCCCATTCTTCCGCCTCTGGTGGCGCCCTCCCAAGTGGAGCCGGTATTCCAGCCGGTGCCGGAACCGATGGCTCCCGCTGTGGAAACGGGCTCCGCACCGGAGCCCACCGTTCCCTCCGCCGCGCAGCCGACGGCTGACAGTGGCAGCGAGGAGACGCAGCAGTAGGTAGCCATTCTGCCGCGTACAAAGGAGATCCCACGTCATGTTGATGCCAAAGAGAACCAAGTACCGCCGCCAGCAGCGCGGACGGATGACCGGCACCGCCCAGCGCGGTTCCACCCTCTCCTTTGGAGATTACGCATTGAAGGCGCTGGAGCCCTGCTGGATCACCGACCGTCAGATCGAGGCGGCTCGCATTGCCATGACCCGGTCCATCAAGCGTGGCGGTTCCGTGTGGATCCGAATCTTCCCGGATAAGCCCATCACCAAGAAGCCTGCCGAAACCCGGATGGGTAAGGGAAAGGGCGCGCCGGAAGGCTGGGTGGCCGTGATCAAGCCGGGACGTATCCTTTTTGAGATGGAAGGGGTACCCAAGAGCGTGGCGGAAGAAGCGATGCGCCTGGCGGCACAAAAGCTGCCCACCAAGACAAAGTTCATTTCGCGCGACGAACTGTTTGTGTGAGGTTTCCGATGAAAGCCGAAGATTACAGCAATTTGAGTGTCCAGGAACTCACCGTGAAGGCCAAGGAAATCGAAGAGCAACTGTTCCGCTTGCGATTTCAGCTCGGAATGGGCCAAGCGGACGGATTGAAGAATTACCGCATGTATCGCAAGAATCGCGCGCGCCTGCTGACGGCGATGCGCGCCAAGGAACTCGCGGCGGGAAAAGGGAATTAAGCGATGTCCACACCAACGGGTCACAAGAACGAAAAACTGGGTGAGGTGGTCTCCACCAAGATGGCCAAGACCATTGTCGTGTCGGTAAGCCGCCGCGTATCGCACCCTCTCTACCGCAAGATTGTCAGTACGCGCAAGAAATTCTACGCGCATGACGAAGAGGAAACCGCCAAATTGGGTGATCTGGTGCGGATTGAAGAGCACCGCCCGTTGAGCAAGTTGAAGCGCTGGAAGTTGAAGGAGATCGTGCGCCGCGCGGTGCAGATCGATACCAAAACTGGCCGCGTGGTGGAAGAAGAAATCGCCTAGGGATGGAATGGGCGCGGCGATTGCACGCCGTACCCGGGAACCGGAGAAGACGCCATGGTTGGGATGAGAACAATTCTGGAAGTGGCCGACAACAGCGGCGCGAAGAAGCTGATGTGCATTCTTCCCCGTGGCGGCGACAAGGGGCTGAAGGCGGGTTTGGGCGACATCGTGACGGCCAGCGTCAAAGAGGCCGCGCCAGAGTCCAACGTGAAGAAGGGCAAGGTGGTCCGGTGCGTGATCGTACGCACCCGGAAGGAAACCCGGCGTAAGGATGGCACCTACATTCGCTTTGACTCCAACGCCGCCGTGCTGGTGAAGGATGATGGCGAGCCGATTGGCACGCGCGTCTTTGGTCCGGTGGCTCGTGAGCTGCGCGACAAGCGCTTCATGAAGATCGTGTCCCTGGCCCCTGAAGTGATTTAGTTGGCGGAGAAGAGAATCATGTCCAAACTGCAGCAAAACAAAATGGCCGCCAAGCCCGTAAAGACGGCCCTCCGCAAGAATGACCTGGTGAAGGTGATTACGGGACGCGATAAAGGCAAGACGGGCCGCATCATTGAAATCGATCGGATGCGGGGTCGGGTGGTGGTGGAAGGCGTGATGCTGGTAAAGCGTCACGTGAAGGCCAATCCGCAAAAGGGTGTCAAGGGCGGCATCGCGGAGAAGGAAGCGTCGCTGCACATCTCCAACGTAATGCTGGTGACCTCAGACGGAGAAGTCACCCGCGTGGCCAAGAAAGTGGAAACGGTGGGTGGCAAAGTGCGCCGCACACGCATCGCCCGCAAGACCGGTGAGGTCATTGAAGCCAAGGCCAGCTAACAAAGCCAGCTAACTGGGCCAGCTAACAAAGCCAGTGAACTGGGCCAGCTAACGAGGCCGGCTAGCGCTGCACCGTAGGATGGGGTTTGGTTTGCAAGGCTCGCCCGATTGGAAACCGGGGGGCAGGGAAGAGGATAACGACGATGGCAACG
>JALOKO010000389.1 GCA_025456495.1 Bryobacterales bacterium
CACAACAGCAGCAGTTCGCGCGGGCGGTGGAGATCCTTGAGGAGTTGCGCGACCGCAATGAGGAGAGCGCCTCTACCCGGCTGGAGCGACGGGAGAAGGTGCTTGAGGCCAAGACGTTGCTGTGGGAGTTGTATCTCTCCGCACCGGCCTACAAGCGGGCGCTGGATGACTTGCTGTGGGAGTTGAGCGGAGATCCGCAGGACTCGCGCAGCTTTGACCGCATGGATGAGATCCTCTCGGCGCAGGTGTATCGGATTGCCTATTGGCGCATCGCCGCCGAGGAGATCAACTACCGGCGCTTCTTCGACATCAACGACCTGGTGGGCGTGCGCGTGGAACTGCCGGAGGTGTTCGCCATCAGCCACCAGGAGGTGGTGAAGCTGATGCGCGAGGGCAAGGTGGCCGGGGTGCGGATTGACCATATCGATGGCCTGCATGATCCTCTGGGCTATCTGCGTCGCCTGCAAGGGAGCCTGTTGGGCGATGGCCAGGAAAGCGACCAGCAGCAGTTTTACGTGCTGGCGGAAAAGGTGCTCAGCCGGGACGAGGATCTGGCGCCGTGGCCTTTGGCCGGGACCACGGGCTATGACTTCTTGAACGCGCTGAACGGACTGTTTGTTGACCCAACGGGGTTGGCCCGCATGGTGCGGCATTACAACACGTTGGTGGGCTCTGATATGCCCTTCGCGGAGATCTGTTACAGCCGCAACAAGATGGTGATGCAGACGTTGTTCGCAAACGAGATCCAGGTGATTGGCCATTACCTGGGCGAGTTGGCGGCGCAGGACCGGCGGGCCCGCGACATCCCGCTGTCAGAGATCCGGCGCATTCTGGTGGAGGTGACAGCGTGCCTGCCGGTGTACCGCAGCTATCTGCGCAGCTTCCGGATTGACCAGCGCGACCGGGACCTGATTGAGGCGACGCTGTCGCTGGCGCGTAGTCGCACCAGCCGGGACGAGGTGAGTGATGACGCCTTCCAGTTCCTGCGGCGGGTGTTGCTGCTGGAGCCTCCGTACTACGCGCGGCAGCACCGGGAAAAGTGGCTGAGCGTGGTGATGCGCTGGCAGCAGTTCAGTGGCCCTGTCATGGCCAAGGGGCTGGAGGATACCGCCTTCTATACCTACAACGCCCTGTTGTCGTTGAACGAAGTGGGCAGCGATCCGTTGCGCAACCGGGCTCCCCATGATGCCGGGAGCCTGCATGACTTCCACCAGCGGCGCTGTCGCAACTGGCCGGACACGATGAACGCAACCTCGACGCATGACACCAAGCGTGGGGAGGATGTGCGGGCGCGGGTGAACGTGATTACCGAAATCGCGGCCGACTATCAGGCAGCGGTGACGCGCTGGATGACCATGAACGCGACCAAGCGTACGCGCGTGGACGGCCTGGAAACGCCCACGCCCTCACAGGAATTGCTGGTGTACCAGAGCCTGCTGGGGGCATGGCCGTTGCACGAGGAAGAGCTTCCCGAATTCCGCGAGCGATTCCTGGAGTACCTTCGGAAGTGCGCACGCGAGGGCAAGGAGCATACCAGTTGGACACGGCCAAACGAAGCCCACGAAGCGGCGCTGCTTGGCTTTGCCAGTGCTCTGCTGCATCCACAGCGCGGGCTGGCCTTCCGGCAGGACTTTCTGGATTTCCAGAAGCGGATTGAATTCTTCGGAGCACTGAACTCGCTGTCGCAAGTGCTGGTGAAGGCGACGGCGCCAGGGGTGCCCGATTTCTACCAGGGAACGGAACTGTGGAGTTTCAACCTGGTGGACCCGGATAATCGCAGGCCCGTGGATTTCCGGCATCGCCAGCATCTGCTGGAAGAATTGAAGCATGCCGAGGCGGAGGACCGTGCAACTCTGCTGCGCAGTCTGCGTGGTCATTGGCGAGATGGCCGCATCAAGTTGTATCTCACCTTCAAGACGCTGGAGTTCCGGCGGGATCATGCCGCGCTGTTTAGCCAGGGGAGCTATGTTCCCTTGCGCGTGGAAGGCCATCTGGCCAAGCATGTGTTCGCTTTTGCCAGGGCATGCGGAGACGAGTGGGTGATCTGCGCCGTTCCCATCCACGTGACGACGCTGATGCCGGTGCAGGAAGCCCTCTGCACTGAGGAGCTTTGGAAGGACACGCGGATCGTACTTCCCGACGGCGCACCCGTAGCATGGATGAGCGTGTTCAGTGGCGACGTGATGCGGAGCAAGGCAGGTCTGGGGCTATCGGCAACGGCGTTGTTCACCGGGTTTCCCGTAGTGCTTCTGCATGCGGTGGAAAAGGACGAGGCGGCGACTTCGGATGAGGTGCGGGCCGCGCATGGTAAGGTGACGGATGGAACCGCTTCCGCATGAACCTTGCTACCTTGCCCTTGTTTCAGGTCGTCACCGTGGTGATGCTGCTGCTGACCTTCGCGATTATCGCGGTGCGGCTGGGCGACCAGGTCACCAGCAATCTGCCCATGGGTTACACGCTGGTGCTGATGTTTTACTACCGTGGATTTCCCGAAACCCTGGATACCTGGCCGGTGTTCCTGTATCTGTTCTGCGTGGTGTTTCTGCGGGTGGACGTCCTTACCGGGCTTGCGCAAAAGACGCTGCGCTTTGCAGAGTTCGCATTGTTGGGCTATGTTTGCTGGCGATTGACGGGGCTGATGCTAGGCTGGCCCGGCTTGTAGAGATGGGCGCGGGGCGCCGTCGTGAAGATTCGCAGGCCCGTCGCATGAATGCTCAGCCGACGCGCGGCTTGCCCGCTACTGCTTAACAAAGCGCACGAAGCCCCACTTTTCCGGGACGTGCATGTCGATGAGGCCCTGCGGCGACCACACCCAGTTGTCTTCCTTCAGGCCGGGCTTCTTGACGTACTTGCCATCCACGACATCCACCTGCCATTGCACGCGAGAGAAATTCACACGCCAGACTTCGCCAGGTTTGGGCGCCTTCACCGGGGCGCGGAGGGCGAAGGCAGACCAGGGGAAGGCGAGCTCAACGGTCCAGCCACGGTCAGTGTCCCGGGGATCGTTGATGGTGCCGTCGATGGATACAGCCGTCCTCAAGCCGGGAATCTCCCAAGTGTTGTCGGCCTTGCCTTGCTTCTTGTAGGGTTTTGCGAGGAAGAGATCCCAGCCCGTGTTGAGGGCGTTGATCTCGAATTCGAAGTAGTTCAGGCCATCACCAGAGGGATTGAGGAAGACCTCAAAGTCGTTGTCGTGGAAGATAACCGCGTCGTGACGGGTGAGGGTTGCCCAAACGTGAGGCTCTTCCATTTCAGCGGCGATGTAGAAGAACTGGTCATCCCACAGCATCCTGGCGCGGGTGCGAAAGCGGGGGCGCGGTTTGGCATCGCCTTCGATGTCGACGAAGAGGCTGGTGAAGGGGGCAGCTTGCCAGGCCGGGTCGTCCAGTTTGCCATCGATGCGGGGCGGGGCGGGGGTGAAGGGGGCGTCGTAGCGCAGGGGCTGCTGGGCCGATAGGGGCTGCTGGGCCAACAAGGGCTGCTGGGCCAACAAGGGAAGCGTAGCCCCTAGAATCAGCATTGGCAAGAGATGTGGCTTGTTCACGGAGAAGGCTCCCTGGTTCGCGTTCACGGATAGGCGCTGTGTCGCTTGTCGCGCTGTGTCGCTGTCACGCTGTCGCGCTGTGTCTCTGTCGCGCTGTGTCTCTGTCGCGCTGTGTCTCTGTCGCGCTGGGTCTCTGTCGCGCTGGGTCTCTGTCGCACTGTGTCTCTGTCGCGCTGTGTCGCGTACTTTTTATGCTACCTGTCTGGAGGGCCGCAGGGAGAAGCAAATGGACGGGGCGCCGCTTGCCATCGGACAGCGGACCTGTTACCACAAAGAGGACGATGTCCAGCGAAAACCATGCGGAAGAAGCGCTTCGTACCTTGAGTCGGCGCGATGCGCTTGTGGGTGGAGCGGGGTTGATGGCTGCCGCCACGGCGCCCTCGCTTGCAGCCCAAGGCTTGACTTCCCTTCCTGATGCAACGCTACTGGGGGCACTGCGCGTGGGAAGTGGCGCGGAAGTCTTTCCCGGTGAGTGGTACGAGGCGCAAGAGGTGGGTGATGGTCTGCGGTTTCGATTCTCACCGGGCCTGCTGACGAAGGCGAGGTGGCTATCGGCGGACTTTCTGCTGGACGGCGCGCAAACAGTTGCGTGGCGGATCAGCTTCCATGAGGGCGACTCCGGACGGACGTTTCGCTTCCAATTCGGCGGGTTGAACCAGTGCCGCTTCCGCATGCGGATGCCGTTGGAGGCGCTATCGAACAACCGTTGGCGCTATGAGCGAGAAGGCGCTTTTCTGAAGCCCCTGTGCAGCGGGGATCGCGTGAAGGCGGCCAGCGTGGATGTCATCGAATTGCGCGTGGATGTGAAGGCTGAGGGGATTGCTCGCTGGCGGATGAGTCC
>JALOKO010000390.1 GCA_025456495.1 Bryobacterales bacterium
ACTTCATGCGGAACGATCGGGTCGTCGGGCCGCTGTCGGCATCAGGGTCCTGGGAGCGGCCGGAAATACTCTGCAGCCGGGACGTGCCTTCGCTGGGAGAAACGGGCGCATTTCGCAACTTCGCCACCGGATTGTTGCGCAGTGAAAGGTCTTCCTCTTCGTCTTCCATGCGCCGCAATAACTGCGGGTTAGAAAGCGAGACCGGTTCAGCGGCAGCGGCAGCGGTGGCGGCGCCCACGGTGGCGCCCACGGCGATGGGCTCCGGATGCGGCTCAGCCTTCGAGACGCCGTTGTCGTCGTGCTGCTCCAGCCAAGCCTTCAAGGGCGAGACACCGGCCTTTTCAGTGGTGCGCTCCGCCTCCATGACCTCGCCGACCTTTTCCCCAGTCGATCCTTCTTCGTAATCGTTCAGGTTAAAGGTGGAAGCGCCACGTTTCTTCTTGCTGTCCTTTTCAGAACCGCTGATCAGGTCTTTAAGCGATTTAAGCATCACGGATGCCTCGAATGGTTTTTTTAGCTGCCCATCCGCGCCGACGCGATACATGTGGTCCTCGTCGACGCGTTCCAGCGCCGTTGAGGTCAACAATACCCGTACATGCGAATGCTGCGACTGCTTCTTGATGAAGCCGCACAAGTCGTATCCCGACACCTGCGGCAAAAATGCGTCGACGATGACGACGTCCGGATTGACGTCCTTTACCCGAAGAATGGCGGTCTCGCCGTCGGTGACGGTGACCACCTCATAGCCTTCCTCGCGCAGAATTCGCTCACCCATGCGCTGTGCATGAGGGCTATCGTCCGCGAGTAAGACCTTACCAAGCTTGGACACAGGACCCTTTCTCCTTTTAGGGTTGCCGTGGCTGGGGTTTCGGCGTCTCAGGTGCAGGAGGCGTCTGGCCACCTGATTGGTTCTGGCGATTTAGGCGAGCGTCGGGCTGGGTATCCAACGCTGTGGAGTCCTGGACAGTAGAAACACTCACGTCGGCGGAGATGGCGCCGGGGGTTCCCGTGCCGGTACCGCCACCCAAGCTGCCCGCAGCCGCGGGAACGCTAAGCGGAAGCGTGGGCTGGAAGGTGGCCGATGCGGGGGTGCCGCTCTTGGCGGCCTGGCGGACCTCGGGACGACCGCGGAAGACGCCCCAGAAGCGATCAAACGTGCCTGGGCTGAAGGCGTTTTCCTGTTCGTATTTCATGCGCGCCACAGCCGTCGGGTCAGCCTCCGGAATGGGGCGATTCATGGCGGCCAGTTTTTGCTTCGCCGGATCGACGTACGTGCTCAGCGGGTAGTCGCGCACGATGCGGGTGAGCACCCCGGCGGTCCGCTCCTCAAAGCGATCACCCAGGCTGCCGTAAGACTCAGCCAATTTCCAGAGCGCCTCGTCGGCAGCGCTGAAGAGGGGGAAGTGGTCCGTAAGGCCCTGCAGGCGGTTGGTGGCCGCACCCAGGCTGCCCTTGCGCAGATAGGTATCGGCGACGTTGTACTCATGACCCGCCTGCACCTCCTGCACATTCCGAAGCAACTGCTCCACACGGGGGGCGAACTTGCTGTTGGGGTACTTCAGCAGCACCTGACGGCATTCATCCTCGGCGCGATAGGCGTGGTTGGTGTCGCGGTCAGGCCGCTGCATCTGGTTGTAGTGGATCATGCAGATCTTTTCCTGCGCTTCCGCGGACTCTTCCATGGAAGGATAAAAGAGCTGGAAGTCCTTATATTCCACTTCGGCCTGGACCAGGGCGCTGCTGGTGCCTTCGCGGAACCAGGAATCGGCAATCGCCAGCTTCGCCTTCGCCATGTACTCGCTGGAATCGTAGGTATTGATGAGGGTGTTCAGCGTAATCCGCGCCACCTCATAGCGACCGCGTTCCATGTCAGAGATGGCCTTGTCAAACAACACCTTGTCCGGCTGCAGCGTGTCTTTGGTAATCGGGTTGTCGTAGCGCTTCCGCCCGCAACCGGCTACCGCCAACGCCAGGGTAAGCAGCGCGGCGACGACAATCACTCGAATTGGAAACAACCTAACCATGCGCAATCACCAGCCTCACTCAACAAGTTATTTCCATTGTAATGGTTAAACCCTCGCCATGGAGGCCAATTCGGCCTCTCGTTGTAATGCCTGAAAGGCGCCGCCAGGGTCAGCCGAATCGAAAACGCTTGACCCCGCCACCAGCCAGTCGCAACCTGCCTGTACCAGGTCCGCCACGTTGGCCTGACTGACGCCACCATCCACCTGAATCTGATAGGCCAGAGAGTACTGCTCGCGCAAGTCGCGAAGCTTGCGAATCTTATCCAGCGAACGCGGGATGAAGCGTTGCCCGCCAAAGCCCGGGTTGACGCTCATCACCAGCACGAAATCCATGACGTCCAGGACCTCCTCCAGCGCGGCCACGGGGGTGGAGGGGTTCAGCACCACGCCGGCCCGGGCGCCTTCAGCCTGAATGGCGCGCAGGGTCCGGTGCAGATGCGGACAGACTTCCTGGTGGACGGAAAGCTGGTCCGCGCCGGCCTCCAGAAACGCCTGCAGCATGGCATCCGGGTTGGAGATCATCAGGTGAACATCCAGGGTGAGTTTGGTGATGCGCCGGACGGACTTCAGGACGGGAATCCCCATGGAGAGATTCGGGACAAAGTGACCGTCCATCACGTCGAAGTGCAGCATGCGGGCTCCGCCCGTCTCGACGCTACGGATCTCGTCGCCAAGCCGAGTGAAATCGGCCGCCAGGATGGAGGGCAGCACCTGCGCCATCAGGGTCTCGCATTCACCTTTCTAATGATAGAGGCCTTTCGGTAAGGAGCCTCCTGCTGACTCCGTGGTCACCTGGAATCCAGCGACCGGAGAATGGCCAATACCAGCGCTACGGCCCCCGCTGGCCCCGCACTGTTGGGAAGCGAACCCCCAACAATCCGGGCTTCAGGGCCGGATCAGCGCTGCAAAAAAGCCATCGCCCGAAGCCTCCCCCGGCACCCGGCGGAGTACGCGGACATCCTCATCATGACATATATCTCGCAGAATGCACTCATTTTCTTCTGGTTCCAGGGAACATGTGGAGTAAACGAGGGTACCATTTTGGGCCAGCAGCAGGAGGGCGTTTCGGAGAAGATCCGCCTGGATGGGGGGGAAGTGGGTCAGTTTGTCGGGCTGAAGGCGCCAGCGGATCTCCGGGTTTCGCCCGAGAGTGCCAGTACCGGAGCAGGGTGCATCCAGCAGAATCCAGTCAAAGCGGGTGCGGAAGGGAAGCGGCGTGCGGCCGTCGAGTTGGACGCGGGGGTGAGGGGGCGGGGGCATGTTGCGCAGACGGCTGAGGTGGAGGTCGCAGGCGGCGGCCACCGGGGCGCGCTCAGACACGACGGCGGTCTTGTTGCCGGGGGCGGCACAGAGGTCAAGGACCCGCTGGCCGGGTTTGGCGTCCACCAGAGAGGCCACCCACTGGCTGCCGATATCCATCTGGCGGATTTGCGGATGGCGGGCCAGCAGGGCGGCAGCGTTTCCCTGGGCAAGCCGATAGCAGCCGGGCAGTTCCGTGGCCTCCAGCGAAACGCCTGGGTGCTGGGGCGGCGCTACGCCATCGGGGACCCGCACGAAGACATCAGGCTTGCGCAGAAAGGCGTCGGCGATGCGCTGCATTCCGTCGGCGCCAAAGTTCTGCTGCCAGCGCGCCAGCAACCATTCCGGCTGACAGAGGGCAACCTCGCGGCTGGGCCACGGATGAGGAGGGGTGTCCGCCAGCACCTTGCGCAGCACGGCGTTTACCATGCCCGCGGCCGAACTCTTGCGGGCAAGTTTGACCAGCGAAACGCATTCGCTAACGAGGGCATGGGCGGGAATGCGGTGAAGGAAGTGCGCTTGCAGGGCGCCCATGCGCAGCGCGATGGTCACCTCCACGTCAAGGCGGGGGATGGGCTTGGTGAGATGCGGCTGCAGCAGGCAATCCAGTTGCGGCCGACGGCGCAGGACGCCGAAGACGAGTTCGCGGGCCAGACCGGCGTCGGCGGAGCTGATTTGGGGGCTGCGGTGATGCAGCAGGTCGGAGGCGTAGCCCCCGCGCTCCACCTGCAGCAGCACGTCAAAGGCGATGCGGCGCGCGGCTGAAATGGCAGGCAATTTCCAAATTTACCACGCGCGTCCGGTCTGGCCAGTGGAGCCGCCCAGCGGCATTGAGTCAACCGGGTGGGCCAGTGGCGGTGCTGAGCGGGATTGATCAACGGGGCCAGGATTCGAAGTGCGGCGTGGGGCGGCATTGGAATTGAGGTGGATGTCGGCGGGTGTTCCAACCGGGGGCTGGCCGTATAATGAAGGTTTTGGGTAGGGGAGCATCGTTTGTCTCTTGAAACTGAACTGCTGCGGCAGCGCTTGCGGAAAATCGCCGAGATTGAGGCGCTAGGCT
>JALOKO010000391.1 GCA_025456495.1 Bryobacterales bacterium
GATGCAATAAACCGAAGGTGTCGTAATTGTCAGTAAAAGCGCGATGAAACCAATAAACGAAGCGGAAGGTTGGACTGCCTAGAACAGAACGTTGTTGATAACATCTCTTTAGTGCTATCACGTGCACGCCTTTAAGTTTGAGAATGAAAACCAGGAACATGAAGAAACAACACACAACTAATTCGTCGTAATCAGCTTTTAAACGCCATGCTATTCAGCAACCTGTCCGCACACTGTCCAAAAAATGAGTGCAACCATCTCAGAAGAGATTTGAAATCACTCTCCGCGTCTACATGCTACTTCCGGTTACAGCGATCCTCAGCATGAAATGAAGAAAGTTATGTATCCGTTGGCCGATCGACTGCATGCACTCGATGAAACAGATTGTTTGACTCAAAATGCCACACGTCAGATTAAACATCTCAAACTGTTGTAAACGCTTTCCACCAGTCTTCTTTTTTGCCTACGTGTATTGGTGGATCTATTGTTTAGGCTACGAAATCCCAACTCGACTCTTTCTACCCTGCAAATCGGCCCGCGTCATCCACGCGATGATATCACACCGCGTTCGGCAAACAAAAAACTTTCCAACTCAAACTGGTTTCTAAATTTTTCAAAGTCGCTTTCAGCTAGCAATTACACAGTTGGCACGACTAAGGAGTAGAGTTCAAGTTAACTGGATATTTATTCGAATTATTCGGTGGAACACTCATTAGTAGATACAAAAAACTTACCTATTGATGTATAAATGATTACGATGATGACTGAAAGTAGTAATGCCAGTCCTGTCGTCACAAAAACGGCGTTCAGCACTGTTTTCAACATGGCAAACGCTGCGGAGTCTTCTTCGACCGGATTTCGCTGCCCGCCTCTCCTAGGCGTTCCACCCTTTTCGTCGTCATCGTCGGGTTCCATCCGGTTGTCCTGCAACCGCAACATGATTCTCTTCAGCAGTGTTTTCTCAGGCGGTTTGCGCCGGGCAATCGGAGTAGCCGCCGGTGCGACGGAAAACGGAAATGGCATAGGTTGCATTGGACCGGAAGAAGAAATAACTGGGGCGATAATCGATGAGGGAGCGCCGGCATCGATGACGTTCCAGACCAGGTCCATGGTGTGCGCGCCCATGTCGCCCATCTGGCCAACGCCAAAGTCGCGGTACATGTTCCAGAACAAACAGTTCAATCCCGAGGAGCCGCCAAAATACTGGGGTGAGTAGGGGTGAACGGGCGACGGACCAATCCACTGGTCGAAGTCCAGCCCCTGAGGCGCGGCGCCTTCCCCTTGCGGATAGCCAGGTCGCGGCAATTCGCGGGCATCCCAACTGTGTACCCGTTGCAGTTGCCCGATCGCGCCATCCAGAATCAGTTCCCGTACCCGTTCAAAGTTGGGATAGGCGTGGCGCTGGGTGCCATGCTGGGTAGCGATCTTCGCCCTGTTCTTCAGGTAGTTTGCTCGCACGACACGGGCTTCCTGTACCGTCATGCCGAGCGGTTTTTCGCAAAAGACATGCATGCCCCGATTGATGGCCCAATTGGCAATGAAGGCGTGGTGCTGGTCAGCCGTGCAGATCACCATGGCCTCCACGTCCTTCTGCTCCATCACCTTGCGCCAATCGGTGTAGCACTTGGCCTTGGGGAACATCGCCTGTGCTTCACGTGTGCGTGGTTCGTAGACGTCGCAGAGGGCGACTACGTTCTCATTGCGCAAGCTGGCGTAGTGCGCGGTGCCACGGCCCCATACCCCGATGAGGGCCACGTTCAGGCGGTTGCTGGGCGCAGTCTGGCCGCGAAGCAGGCCTGCCGGGAGAATCGTAAAGCCAGTGGCAGTTTGGAGAAATCGGCGACGTTGCATTGAGAAACCTCGCGGCGATCTTATCGCAATTTCAGACGCGGCGCTACCGGGGGCACCGCGACGGTCGAGCGCGAACCGGGCGCCCCGTCTAGTCCCGCAGCCTCCAGCGGTCGCCTAGGAAGTCCGCGCTCTCCTCCGTCCACGTCCCAAACTTGCCAGCCATCTGCCCGCCGTCCACCAGCAGCGTAGCCCCGGTGATGAACGATGCCTCGTCTGAGCCCAGGAAGGCCACGGCCCGCGCCACCTCGTCGGCTTCCCCGCCGCGTCCCAGCGGCACGTGGCGAAAGTACTCCTTCATGATGCTAGGGTTGTCAAAGGCTTCCTGCGTGAGACGCGTCCGGATGAGGCCCGGATTGACAGCGTTGACGCGGATCCCCCACGGCCCCAGTTCGTTGGCGGCGCTGTGGAGCAGGCCCAGCAGTCCCGCCTTGCTGGCGTTGTAGGCGCTCAGCCGCGGCTCTCCATCCCACGAGTTCGTGGACGCCATCAGCACGATAGCGCCCTTCCGTCGCGGCTTCATCGCCTCTGCGGCCAGTTGTACGGTGTGGAAGACTCCGGTGAGGTTTAGGGCCATCGTGCGCTCCCAGATCTCTTCCGTGGTCTCGTCCAGGCTGGCCACAATGGCCGTTCCAGCGTTGGCCACGACAAGATCTACAGTGGGCATTGAGGCAAAGGCGGCGGCCAGTGAAGGTCGATGCGTGACGTCCGCCGCGCATCCGCGCGCGCCAAAGGTCGCGGCCACAACTTCAGGCTGCGCGCTGGGGATATCCAGTACCCACACCTCGGCTCCGCACCGGGTGAGTTCCCGTGCCACGGCCAATCCAATCCCGTTTGCGCCGCCAGTCACCATGGCGGTCTTCCCCTTCAGTTCAGCAGGCATTCCCCTACTGTACTTGCTTCTGCGGCCAGGCTGTCGATGGTTCCCTGCATTCACCGGCAGCAGCCGCGGACCTTCGCAGGCCACTCCAATTGCGGCGCCTGAACGCGATAGAATCAGACTCACCTGGAGGCCCGATGTACCTGTCACTCAACCGATCCCTACTCGCCGGTAAGCAGGTGAACTGGCATGATTTCTGCGCCCTCGCCCACTATCACGGCTATCCGGGCGTTGATCTGGACTTGGGTCCAGCCATGGGCGAAGGGGTAGAGGCCACCCGCGATTTGCTGGCCAGCCGCAGTTTGCGTGCCGCCGTTGCAGGCTGTCCGGTGAACTTCCGTGAGGACGAAGCGAAGTTTCAGGACACCCTCCGTGCTCTTCCCGATGCCGCGCGTTTCTGCGCTGCCATCGGTTGTCCTCGTATGGTCACCTGGGTGCTTTCTTCTTACGATCAGCCCAAGACGGAAATGTGGACGCTGTTGACCCGTCGGTTCGGCGCCATTGCCAAGGTGCTGGCGGATCACGGCATGCGCTTCGGCCTGGAATACCTGGGTCCCTTGCACATCCGCACCGCCAAGCCCCACATGTTTGCCTATACGATGGCGGAATTCCTCACATTGGCCGCGGATTGCGGGCCGAACGTGGGCATACTCTTCGATACTTGGCACTGGCATCACGCCGGCGATACCTTGGACGACATCCGGAAGGCGGGCAAGAGCCTTATTGTTCATGTTCATGCCAACGATGCCCCGAAACTTCCTCCGGCGGAAATCCGCGACAGCGAGCGGCTGTTTTGTGGGGAGGGTGTGATTCCGCTGCGGGATGTCTTTCGCACTCTGCGCGAGATCGGATATCAGGATGCGGTGAGTCCCGAAGTGCTAGGGCGCGGCATCAAGCAGATGCCCCTGGAGGAGGGCGTTCGTCTTGGATTTCAAACTACCGCCCAAGCCCTGCGCAGCGCGGGCATTGAGGTATAGCGCGGGGGATGAAGTGCGCATATGCCCCAGGCAGCCGCGCTTCAGAAGGCCCACTGCGAAAGCGGCGACGCGAAGGGGACGCTGCGGCCATATCGCCACCCGCCGCCGCCGCTCAGGCCGGGGTTGCCGCCAACACCCGCTCAATCGCCTGGCTCAAGTCAGTCAATTGGTAGGGCTTGTTGAGGACCGGCAATCCGT
This sequence comes from Bryobacterales bacterium, assembly GCA_025456495.1. Lineage (GTDB taxonomy): Bacteria > Acidobacteriota > Terriglobia > Bryobacterales > Bryobacteraceae > JACTMJ01. Next base: position 3,904 of record JALOKO010000391.1, read on the forward strand.
CAACTCGTGGGAAGGGGCCATCCGCTAACTCAGGCAGATAGCCGCTGGTTAGCAGGATGCGCACGCCGGGGAACTCCTCCTGCAGGCGCTTTGCGCACTCCCGGCCGTCGATACCCGGCATCATGACATCCAGGAACACCAGGTCAACGGTATTCTTCATTGACCGGTAGATCTCAATCGCGCGTTCCCCGCTGTCCGCCACAATCACGCGATAACCCAATTGGCTGAGCATCATCTTGGCAACAGTCAGCACGATCTGCTCGTCATCCACCAGAAGAATGACCCCGCTGCCTTCCTTCGGATCCTCACCCACCAACTCCGCGGGGGCTACGGATTCGCGCGGCATCAGCGGCAACAGGATGCGGAAGGTCGTCCCGCTACCCACCTGGCTCTCCACGTCCACCACCCCGTTGTGATTGCGGATGATGCTGTAGACCATCGCCAGCCCCATCCCGGACCCCTTACCCACCGG